>JAOPZL010000084.1 GCA_025964175.1 Solirubrobacterales bacterium | reverse complement strand
CGACGAGCGAGGCGGCGAAGCGCAGGCGCAGGCTGTAGCCGCCGCCGGTCATGCACGACAGGTCGACGACCACCGGCACGACGTCCGGCACGGCCTCGTAGCGCTGACCGGAGAACTCGAGCGCGTCGAGCGGGGCCTCGAGCTCCAACCGGCGGCCCTGTCCGGTGGTCAGGCGAAGCCCGCCGAGGTCGAACACGTCGGTACGGCTCATCCTTCCAGCGTAGCTTCGCGTCAGCCGTCGGAGGGGTCCTCGGCCAGCTCGCGCTTGAGCACCTTGCCGGTCGCGTTGCGCGGCAGCTCGGTGAGGAACTCGATGTCGCGCGGGACCTTGTAGCGCGCCAGGTTCTTCTTCACGTAGTCCTGGAGCTCGGAGACCGTGGGCTTCTTGGCGCCCTTGCGGACGACGACGAAGGCCTTGAGCCGCTGGCCGAACTTCTCGTCCTCGACGCCGATCACCGCGGCCTCCTCGACGGCGTCGTGATGGCTGAGGAGGTCTTCCACCTCGCGCGGGAAGACGTTCTCGCCGCCCGAGACGATCATCTCGTCGTCGCGGCCGTCGATGAAGAGGCGGCCATCCTCGTCGAAGTGGCCGACGTCGCCGGAGGAGAGCAGGCCGTCGACGTTCTGCTTGTGGCCGCCGCCCGTGTAGCCCTCCATCGCCATGTCGTTGCCGACGAAGATCCGCCCGGTGGTGCCGTCGGGCACCTCCTTGCCGTTGTCGTCCAGCAGCCGGACGACGGTCCCGCGCGGGGGCCGCCCCGCGGTGCCGGGAGCGGCGCGCAGGTCGGCCGGCGTGGCGATCGTCGCCCACGCCACCTCGGTGGAGCCGTAGAGGTTGTAGAGGACGTCGCCGAAGCGGTCCATGATCTTCGTCGCGAGCTCGCCGGGCAGGGCCGAGCCGCTGGCCGCGATGACCCGGAGCGCGCGCAGGTCGTACCTGGCGATCACCTCCGGGTCCAGCTCGAGGATCCGCTGGAGCATCACCGGCACGACGACGAGCCCCGTGCACCGGAACTGGGCCAGCGTGCTGAGCGCGCTCTCGGGCTCGAACCTGCGGCGCAGGACGATCGTCGACGAGAGGCTGATGCCGAGCATCCAGTTCGCATAGCCCCACGAGTGGAACATCGGCGCTGCGACGTGCGTGGGCTCGCGGGCCTGGTAGGGGATGCGGTCCAGCAGCGCTGCGACGGGCTCCAGCGAGTCGGGCTGCTTGCGGTTGGCGCCCTTCGGCGTGCCGGTCGTCCCCGAGGTGAGGATCGTGACGCGGCCCTTCTGCCGGGGCGGGACGACGTCGGACGGGTCGCCGCCGGCGATCAGCGACTCCAGCAGCTCGTCCTCGTGCTCGATCTCGCCGTCGCTCCAGGCGACGATGCCCGTGCGGCCCTCGTGGGCGCCCGCGATGACCTCGGCGAACTCCTCGTCGTACACGATGAGCTTGGGCTGGTGGCGCGCGCAGACGTCGGTGATCTGCGGCTTGGAGAACATCGTGTTGAGGTACAGCGCGTGGGCGCCGAGCTTGGACAGCGCGACCGTGATGTCGATCATGCCGCGGTGGTTGCGGCACAGGATCGCGACGTTGTCGCCCTCGCCGATCCCGCGGTCGGCCAGCGCGTGGGCCAGGCCGTTCGTGCGGCGATGGACCTCGGGAAAGGTCAGCGAGCCGAGCTCGTCGACGATCGCGACCTGATCGGGGTAGCGGATGGCCGAGGTCTCGTACCCGGCGGCCGCGGTGGGCCCCCAGCGATGGAGGGCCAGACCGGTGCGGACGAGGCGATCGGGACGGACCGGGCGGAAGACGCCGCGCTCGACGAGCGTCTTCGCGGTCGCGAACTTCCGCGAGGCGGAATCGAGAAGAGGATGGCTCATGGGACCCGTTCTGGACATTAGTCCAGTTGCAGGTCAGGAGGGACGGTGCCGTCTTCGATCATCGCGTACACGTCGCGGGCGCGCCGCGGGTTGAGGAACACGTGACGCTGGCCCACCGACGGCTTCTCCAGCAGGATGCCCGCGTGCAGCAGCCGCTCGCCGACGACCTCGGCCAGCTGCTTGTCGTTGCCGTGGAACCCGCGCGCGAGATGCGCGAAGTCGGTGTGGTAGCCGCCCCACTTGCCCATGCCGGCCAGCCGCTGCAGGATGCGCCGCGCGACGCGGCGCATCGGATCGGGGTCGTCGTGGGGCCGCGAGGCCGGGGCGGGCGGGCCGATCGCCGACAGCACCGCCTCCTCCTGGGCGGCGACCTCGGCGGGATCGGCCGGGTTGGCGCCCAGCGCGGCGATCGCCTCGGCGATGCGCAGCGGATGGTCGGCGCCGACCGGCGGGCGCAGGTCCCGAACCGCGTCCAGGACCCCGGACGGGAGCGCGACCGCGCGGATCCGCAGGCGGTTCACGCGGCGGGCCGACTCGTCGAAGGCGAGTGCGGCGAGCTCGGCGTCGTCGTCGGCGGTCGCCGTGGCGTGCGCCGCGAGGACCAGGTGGCCGTCGAGCTCACCGGCGACCAGTTCGCGCCCGCCCGCGGTGACCAGGGCGCCGGCCAGCGCGGCGGTCAGCAGCCACGAGCGCTCGTCGACCTCCTGGGGATCGACGCGCAGCGTTGCGGGAACCGGCGCGACGGCCAGCAGCGTGCCCGTCGCGTCGGCGCTCGCTCCGATGGCCACGACGACCGGCTCGGACAGCCCCGCGCGCTTGAGCTTGAGCTCCCCCGTCCCCCGCTCCAGCTCGGCGGCCAGCAGCGCGCGCAGCCGCGCGACCGCGGGGTCGGGCTGCGCCAACGCCTCGTCGAGGGCCGTCATCCGCCCAGACTACGCGCGCGACCGGCGCCGGTCGGGCGTTCCGTCTGGGGGTCGGCTTACCGTGCTGGAGGTCATGGAGGCTGCCCTTTCCCTTCCCTTCGCCGATCCCTCGGGCGTCCGCTTCGCCGGTGAGCGGATCGTGCTCGAGGGGTTCCTGGTCACCGACGAGGCCGCGGTGCGGCTGGCTCGCGAGCACGCCGACCCGGGCAAGCTGCTGGCCGACATGATCGAGATCGGCGCGCGCGTGCTCGACCGCGAGCACACCGGTGCCGACGTCGACTACGTCAAGACCGAGTTCGAGCGCGCCGCGCGCTCGCTCGACGCCGAGTTCGTCGAGCGCGCCCGCCGCGTCGCCGAGCGGCTGGACGCAAAGGTCGACGAGGTCTTCGGCGCCGAGAACGGCCACGTGACGAAGGTCCTGGCCCGCCACTTCGGCGACGAGTCCTCGGTCGCCGTCCAGCACCGCGTGCAGGCCGTCGTCAACGATGCCGCCGTGAAGATGCGCGAGGACCTGCGCCGCCAGTTCTCCTCCGATTCCGAGACGAACCCGCTCGCCGGCTTCCAGCGCGCCTCGCTGGCCGTCATCAAGCAGACCTCCGACCAGCAGGCCGAGCGCCTGGCCGCGATGACCGGCGAGCTGACCAAGCTGCAGCTGCAGCTCGGGGAGCTGCGGGCCGAGAAGGAGAAGCTGACCGAGGTCGCGGCGGCGCAGGACAAGGGCGCGGCGAAGGGCCGCACCTACGAGGAGGCGGTCTTCGAGGCGATCGACGCGATCGCCGTCTCGCGCGGCGACGACTGCGACGCGGTCGGCGACACGCGCGGCCAGGGCGGTCGCAAGGGCGACGTCGTCGTGGCCATCGACGCCTGCGCGGGCCCCGCCCGCGGGCGCATCGTCTTCGAGGCCAAGGACCGCAAGCTCTCCAAGAACCAGGCGCTCGAGGAGCTCGACGCCGCGATCGAGACGCGCTCGGGCGACTTCGGGATCCTCGTCGTGCCGTCCGAGGACGAGCTCCCGGCCCGCACCCATCCGCTGCGCGAGTACAACGGCGACAAGCTGTTCGTCGTCTACGACCCCGAGGACCGCTCGCGCCTCGCGCTCGAGGTCGCCTACGGCCTCGCCCGCGCGCGCGTGCTCATGGCCCGCGAGGAGTCCGGCGGCCTGGACACGGGTGCGCTGCGCGCCGAGGTCGAGCGCGCGCTGCAGGCGATGGAGGACGTGCGCCGCATCAAGTCGCAGCTGACCAACGCGTCCAACGGCATCGATCAGGCGCGGACGATCCTCGACGCGATGGCGGCAGGCGTGCGCGCCCACCTGGCCCAGCTCGACGCGCTGCTCAGCGTCGAGGCGCCGCCCACGGACGACTAGGCCGCGAGCAGGAGCGTCTGCGGCGCGTTCTGCAGCCGTGAGAGGACCAGCGCGACCTGCTCGGCGTCCAGGGCGGCCGGCAGCTGCGCCAGCCAGGCGTCGATCTGCTCCAGCGGCAGGACCCGGACCCCGCGACGGCGGCCGTACAGGCCGTTGGGCACGGCGAGCACGGGCGTGACCTCGCTGCCGACCCGGCGGCGCTCGAGGTGCTTGGCCTGCGCCCACGCGTGGATCAGGCTGCGCTCGGGAACGTCGGCCAGCTCCCAGGAGCCGGCCATCGTCGCCACGTCGACGGCGAAGACCCCGGCGGGGCCGACCGCGACGAGCGGGACGAGCCCGATGGCCGTCTCGACATCGCTGAGCGAGCGCCAACCTGGCAGTGCATCGATCCGTGGCGCAAGCATGAGTGCAACGGGTGTATCGGCCTCTGCGCGGAAAAGTTGAGCGGAACGTCGAGCGGGGGCGCTCGGGCCGCTAGGCGACTTCGGCCGGCTCGTCCTTGCCCTGCAGGCGCTCGCGCCCCCGCTGGACGGCGGCGATGAACTTCGAGAGGTTGACCTCGAGGGTGTTGAGGATCTCGTCGGCGTAGTCCTCTGCGCCGAGCCGGATCTCGCGCTCGCGGGCGCGAGCGTCCTCGATGATGTCCTCGGCGGCGCGCTCGGCCGCCTTGGTGACCTCCTCGTTGGAGATCAGGCGGTCCTGGCGCTCTCGCGCCTCCTTGACGACGCGCTCGGCCTCGCGCTTGGCCTCGGCGAGCATCTCCTGACGCTCCTTGACGATCCAGCGCGCCTGCTTGATCTCCTCGGGGATCGTGGCGCGCATCTGGTCGAGGATGTCGTAGATCTCCTCCTTGTCCACGCGGACCTGGTCCGTGAGCGGCACCGGCTTCGCGTTGTGGACAAGATCGTCCAGCTTGTCGATGAGCACGAGGACGTCCATTGGCTTCCTTAGGTTCGTGGCCGGGCGAGCTCTTCCTTCAAGCGCCGAGCAACCGGTTCCGGGACCAGGCCGTCGATGTCGCCTCCGAAGGTGGCGAGCTCTTTCACCCCGCTGGAGCTGAGGAAACTGTACTGGGGCGACGCCATCAGGTAGACGGATTCGATGTCCTTGGCCTGGCGGCGGTTGAGGTTGGCCATCTCCAGCTCGTACTCGAAGTCGGAGATCGCGCGCAGCCCCTTGACGATCGCGCAGGCTCCGACGCGCCGGGCGAAGTCGACGATCAGCACGTCGAAGGCCTCGACGCGGACGTTGCCCAGGTGGGCGGTCGCCTCCTCGATGAACGCGATGCGCTCCTCGGTGTCGAAGATCGGCGGGGTCTTGCGGACGGAGGCGTTGACCACGGAGACGATCACCTCGTCGAAGAGCCCGGCGGCGCGGGTGATGACGTCGAGGTGCCCGTTGGTGATCGGGTCGTAGCTTCCGGGACAGACGGCCTTGGTCATGGCAGGGTGTGGATCCTGATGAGGGTGTCGCCGTAAAGGCGCTCGTCGGTGACCTCCAGGCCCGGCAGCGTCATGGGCCCGCGCCGGTCGCTCTCCGTCACCGCGCGCCCGCCGTCGGCGAGCAGCGGCACCAGGTCCAGCGCCGGTCCGAGCCCCGCCGCATCCCGGTACGGGGGGTCGAGGAAGACGAGATCGTATGGGCCGCCCGCCCGCGATGCGTCGCGGACGAAGGCGAGCACGTCGCGATCGCGCACCGACGCCTCGGCCTGGAGCGCCGTCAGGTTGGCCCGGATCGCCTTCAGGGCGGCGGGAGCGCGCTCGACGAAGGTCGCCCCCGCGGCGCCGCGCGACAGCGATTCCAGGCCCAGCGCCCCCGACCCGGCGAACAGGTCCAGCACCCGCAC
Organism: Solirubrobacterales bacterium; assembly: GCA_025964175.1. Lineage (GTDB taxonomy): Bacteria > Actinomycetota > Thermoleophilia > Solirubrobacterales > Solirubrobacteraceae > Capillimicrobium. The sequence continues at coordinate 5,843 of JAOPZL010000084.1, read as the reverse complement.
GCCGTGCAGCGGGCCGAGGATCGAGAAGAGCGACTCGCGGACGCGGTCGGAGGTCGGGCGGGTGTCGGTTCCGGGGGGCGTGCCGATCCGGCGCCCCCGGTACTGGCCGGCGATGATCCTCACGCCGGGATCGGCAGCTCGAGCTCGCCGGCGCCGTAGCGCCGGCGCAGTGCGTCGGCCAGCAGCGCGTGCTCGGGGGCGAGCAGGTCGGGGTCGGCATCGAGGATCAGCGCGGCACGGTCGCGCGCACGATGCAGGAGCGGCTCGTCCTCGGGCAGGCGCGCCACCTGGAACTCGCCGTAGCCCGACTGACGCGTTCCGACGAGCTCACCCTCCTGGCGCAGCTCGAGGTCGATCTCGGCCAGGCGGAAACCGTCGGAGTGCTCGGCCAGCGCCTTCAGCCGCGTCGACTCGCTCGGCCCGAACAGGATGCAGACCGAGGCGTTGCCGCCGCGGCCGATGCGCCCGCGCAGCTGGTGCAGCTGGGAGAGGCCGTAGCGCTCGGCGTTCTCGACGAGCATCACCGTCGCGTTGGGGACGTCGATGCCGACCTCGATGACGCTGGTGGCGACGAGCACGTCCGCGCCGCCGGCCGCGAAGTCGGCCATCGCCTCCTGCTTGGCCTTCGGGCGCATCTGGCCGTGCAGCAGCACGACGCGGAAGTCCTTCAGCTCGGTGGCGGCCAGGCGCTCGAACTCGGCAGTCGCGGCGCGGGCGGCCAGCGCCTCGGACTCCTCGACCAGCGGGCAGACGACGAACGCCTGGCGACCGGCGCGCAGCTCCTCGCGCATGCGCTCGTACGCGCGGGCGCGAGCGGCGTCGCTGGAGGCGACGAACGTCTGGATCGGCTTGCGCCCTCCGGGGAGCTGGTGGATCGCCGTGTGGTCGAGGTCGCCGAACTCCAGCAGCCGCATCGTCCGCGGGATCGGCGTGGCGGTCATGTGCAGCACGTGGGGCGCGAGTGGCCCCGGCCCCTTGGCGTCCAGGGCGGTGCGCTGGCGCACGCCGAAGCGATGCTGCTCGTCGATGATCGCGACGGCGAGGCGGTCGAAGACCACGGTCGGCTCGATCAGCGCGTGGGTGCCGACGGCGATCGACAGCTCACCGCTGGCCAGCTTGCCCAGGACGTCGGCGCGGCGGGCGGCGGCGGTCGAGCCGGTCAGCAGCGCGGCGGTCACGTTCTCGCCGCCGATGAGGTTCTGCAGGGTGGCGAAGTGCTGCTCGGCCAGCGTCTCGGTCGGCGCCATCAGCGCGCCCTGCATGCCGTGCTCGACCGCGCGCAGCAGCGCGAAGAGCGCCACGACGGTCTTGCCCGAGCCGACCTCCCCCATCAGCAGCCGCTGCATCGGACGCGGCCGCGCGAGGTCCTCCTCGACCGCCTGCATCGCGGCGGCCTGGTCGTCGGTCGGGGTGAACGGCAGGGCGTCGGCCAGCCAGCGGGCGGTCAGCTCGCGCGGCCGGGTCATGGCCGGCGCCTGGATCGCCGCGTGCAGGGCGCGGCGGCGGGCGAACAGGAGCTGGGTGTTGAGCAGCTCGTCGAAGGCGAGGCGGCGGCGCCCGCCCTCCCCCGCGCCGAAGTGCATGTCGGCCAGGGCGGACTGGCGGTCGGGGAGCCTCTCGGCGATCCGGACCTTCGTCGGCAGCGGCTCGATCACGTCGCCGATCGCGTGACGGTGCTCGCGCACGAGCTCGGCGATCTGCGTCGAGGTGATCCCCTCCGAGGCGGCGTAGTGCGCGATCCCGTCCACCGCGCCGCCGACGTCCACGGTCTGCGAGTGCGAGCTGACCTTGAACGCGTTGCGCCCGTCGTACTTGCCGTACAGCGCCAGTCGCGTGCCCGGCGGGTAGCGCTGGGCCAGCCACGGCTGGTTGAAGAAGACGACCTTCATGATCCCGGTCTGGTCGGCCACCGTCGCCTCGACCAGTGGCTTCATCCCGCGCCGGCGAACCGTCTTCGTGGTGATCGAGCGGACCTCGACGAGCACGTTGGCCTGCTCGCCGGGCGTGAGCTCGCTGAGCTGGCGCGCGACGCGGCGCTCGCGCGGGAGGTGCTCGATCAGGTCGCCGACCGTGTGCAGGTGCAGCGCCTCCAGCGCGGCGGCGACCTTCGGGTGCGGCGCCTGCAGCGGCTCGTCCAGCCGCGACGGCCGCGGGATGCGAACCGCGACGGCGGAGGGATCTGCGCTGTCGAAGGGGCCCACGTCCTCAGTGTGACGCGCGCCGGGGACTACTCGGCCGCGAGAAGCCACCAGTAGGCCGGCTGACCGCCGTCCTCGAGCTCCAGCTCGACGCCCGCCGGAGCGAGCACGGCGACCGCGTCGTGGTCCAGCGGCGCGCCGTCACCGGCGATGCAGGTGATCAGCTCGGCGTCCTCGCCCAGCGTCGTGAGCACGGCGGCGAGCGTGTCGCGCGGGTCGCCCCAGGCGATGATCTCGTCCTCGACGAAGCCGACGGCGTCGCCGATGACGAAGCGGCCCTGGCGGTCCTCGCGGGCGGCGGGAGCGACCGAGCCGATGCGGATCGCCTCCAGCGCCTGGCCCATCACCGCGGCGTTCTCGGCCGCGGAGCGCTCGCCGGTGAGGGCGACCCCGGCGGCCAGGCCGGCCTGCTGGGAGGTGGCGCGGACCACGACGACGACCTTCTCGGCCAGCTCCGCGGCGCGCTCGGCGGCCATGATCACGTTCGGGGAGTTGGGCAGCACCACGACCTCGTCGGCGGGAACCGCGTGGATGCCGGCCAGCAGCTCGAAGGTCGACGGGTTGATCGTCGCGCCGCCGGCGAGCACGTCGATGCCCAGCGAGCGGAAGAGGGTGCGCATGCCGTCGCCGGCCGTCACGGCCAGCGCGCCGCAGCGGGCGTGCAGGCGGTTGGCGCGGCGCTGGACCTGCTCGTGCATGTCGGCGACGTCGAGGTGGCTGACCACGCCGTGGCCGTCGAAGATCGCGGTGGCCTGTGACGGCTCGTCGGTGTGGACGTGGACCTTCAGCGTGTGGGCGTCGCCGACGACGAGCAGCGAATCGCCGATCTCCTCCAGCGGTGCGACGAAGCGCCCCCGATCCAGTCCCTCGCCCGTGACCGCGAAGTTCGTGCAGTAGCGGTACGTCTCGGAGTGGTGGTCGTCGTGGCTGTGCAGCAGCGCGGGCGCGTGGTGGTGCTCCAGCGGCGGGCCGTCGCTGCCGCGCAGGGCCGCGACGATGCCGGCGAAGATGATCGTCACGCCGTAGCCGCCGGAGTCGACGACGCCCGCCTCCTTCAGCGCGGGCAGGAGCTCCGGTCCGCGCTTGACGGACTCCTCGCCGGCGCGGATGGCCCGCTCGAGGATGTCGGCGAGCGCGGCGTTCTGCTCGTCGGCGCTGGCCTGCGGCGTCAGGCGCGGATCGCGCATGTGCGCCAGTTCGGAGGCCACGCAGCTGGCCATCTCGCGCATGACCGTGAGCATGGTGCCCTCGGCCGGCTCGCGGACGGAGCCGTACCCGCGGTCGGCCGCGCGGGCCATCGCGGCGCCGATCAAGACGGGGTCGACGAGCTCGCCGGGACGGCTGATGAGCTCCTCGGCCGCGCCGCGGATCAGCTGGGAGAGGATGACGCCGCTGTTGCCGCGAGCGCCCAGCAGGGCGGCGCGGGCGACGCGCTCGACGATCTCGGTTCGCCCGATCTCGTCCAGGGAGTGCCCGCCGGCTTGGTTGGCCAGCAGCTCGACCTCGGCCAGGCACGCACGCAGGGTGAGCGCCATGTTGTCCCCGGTGTCGCCGTCGGCGACCGGGAACACGTTCAGGTCGTTGACCTCCTGGCGTCGTGCTTCGAGGTGCGCGAGAGCGCCCTCGACGACAGCGCGGAAGCGGGTGAGGCTCGACTCGGTCGACGTCGCGGCCACGAGGGCGGCGAGGCCGCTAGACGGCCTTGGTGACCTTGCCCGCCTTGAGGCATCGAGTGCAGACGTAGACGCGATGAGGCGCCTTGTCGATCAGCACCCGAACCTTCTGCAGGTTGGGGTTGAAGCGACGCTTGGTCGCAACCATGGAGTGTGAGCGGGAGTTCCCGAAGGACGGGCCCTTGCCGCAGGAATGACAGACCTTTGCCATGAGGCTGAAGAGAGTAGCCGGTCTGCGATCCAGCTCCGGGAGGGTGGTCGGCCAAGAGGGGTTCGGGGTACCCGGAGCGGGGGTAGGCCAGCTCGAAGCCCATGGCTCCGTCGTCTCCGCCTGTCCCCCTTCCCGACCGCTACCGCGATGCCACCCGCATCGCGGCCGGCGGCATGGCCACCGTCTACGCCGCCCAGGACACGCTCCTGGGGCGCCGCGTCGCGGTCAAGCTCCTCCACGCCCACGTGGCGCTCGAGGACGACGCTCGCGAGCGGTTCGCCCGCGAGGCGCGGGCCGCCGCCCGCGTCAGCGACCACCCGCACGTCGCGACCATCTACGACGTCGGCGAGGCCGAGGAGCTCCCGTTCATCGTGATGGAGCACTTCTCCGGCGGCACGCTCGGCGCGCGGCTGCGCAACGGGCCGGTGGATCGCGAGCTCGCGCTGAGCTGGCTGACCGAGGCCGCCTCCGCGCTCGACCACGCCCACCGCCACGGGATCGTCCACCGCGACGTCAAACCCGGGAACCTCCTGCTCGATTCCCGCGACCGCCTCGCGATCAGCGACTTCGGCATCGCCCGCATGGCCACCGACGCATCCGAGCTGACCCAGTCGGGCATCGTGCTGGGCACCGCCGCCTACCTCTCGCCCGAGCAGGTCTCCGGAGCTCCGGCAACCGCCTCCAGCGACCTCTACTCGCTCGCCGTCGTCGCGTTCCAGCTGCTCACGGGCGAGAAACCGTTCCCGGCCGGCCACCTGGCCGCGCAGGCGCTCGCGCACGCCTCGAGCCATCCGCCGGCCGCGTCGTCGATCGCTCCGGAGCTGCCCGTCGCGGTCGATCACGTGCTGTGGCGGGGCCTGGAGAAGGACCCGACGCGCCGCTGGAGGTCCGCCGGAGCGTTCGTCTGCGCCCTGCAGGACGCGGTGGAGCCGACCGCGCGCACCGAGGTCCGTCGATCGGGCGCGGCCGCTGCCGGCCCGGCGGGCATCGGTCCGGCCGGCGCCGGTGCCCCGACGGCGCCGCTTCGACCGCCTCGTCGACCCGGGCCTGAGCCTTCGGTCCCGCCGCGCGCGCCGCGGCGCTGGATTCCCGCCGCGGTGCTTGCCGCCGTCGTGCTGATCGCGGGGGCCGCGGTTGCGGCGTTCGCGCTCGGCGGAGGGTCCAACGGCGACCAGGTCGCCGCCGAGACCACCACGCACGGGCAGTCGGCAGCCTCGCGCAGCCGCACGACGACGACGCGCAAGAAGTCCACGGATGCGCCGAAGACAACCGCCACCCCGGCCGCGACGACGCCGCCCGCCACCGCCACCACACCGCCCGCGACGACCACGACGCCCCCGGCCACCGCCACGCAGACCACCCCCCAGACGCCGACCGGCTCACCCCGCCAGCTCCAGGCCCAGGGCCACCAGCTGATCGCGGCGGGCGATGCCGCCGGCGCGATCCCGGTCCTCCAGGCGGCGGTCGCCAACTGCCCGGTCAGCACCACCGATCCGTGCGCCTACGCCTTCTACGACCTCGGCCACGCCCTGCGCCTCGCGGGCCGCCCGGCCGAGGCGATCCCCGTCCTGCTCCAGCGCCTCCAGAACCCCGACCAGCGGGGAGCGGTCGCCGCGGAGCTCAAGGCCGCCCAGGGGGCCGCCGGCGGCGCCTCGAACGGCCAGCAGACCCGGTTCCAGGCCCAGGCCCAGGGTGGCAAGTCCCGCGGCCACGGCGGCTGGCGCCACGGCAACGACTGACGGTCGCGCGGCCGCGCGACCC
>JAOPZL010000075.1 GCA_025964175.1 Solirubrobacterales bacterium | reverse complement strand
ATCGACGGGGCTTCACCGGATTCTTTGACTCTGCTTCACGAACTCGGTCACAGGAGAGCGCCGCCATCACCTTGCTGGGCAACGAGCTGGAACCGACACCGACGGGCGCGCCGCGCGTGGACGTCGGCGATCGCGTCCGCCAGGTCCGCCAGCTGAAGCGCTTCACGCTGCGAACGGTCGCCAAGCGCGCCGAGCTGAGCGTGAGCTTCCTCAGCCAGGTCGAGCGCGGGAAGGCGAACCCGAGCATCGCGTCCCTGCAGCGCATCGCCGCGGCGCTGGGGATGTCGATCGCCGAGCTGTTCGACGGTGAGGGCACGGTCCCCAGCTCACGGGTCCTGCGCAGGGACGACCGCCCGGGGCTGGCCATGGGCCAGCTGGGCCGCAAGTTCCTCCTCACCTCGCGCGCATTCCAGCACCTCGAGGTCTTCACCGGCGAGCTCGATCCCGGTGGATCGACGGGCGACGAGCAGTACGAGCACGCGGACTCCGAGGAGCTGTTCGTCGTCCTCAGCGGATCGGTCCAGCTGCAGCTCGGCTCCGAGGTCCACTCCCTCGAGGCGGGCGACAGCATCGACTACCGCAGCTCGACCCCGCACCGCACCCTGAACACCGGCGATGAGATGGCGGAGGTCATGTGGATCATGAGCCCGCCCAGCTACTGAAGGAGACGGACCGTTGTCTGCTGAGAGATGGGCACTGGCTGGAGACGTGATCACGATGGACCCGGCGCGCCCACGCGGACGGGTCGTGGTCCTCGAGGGCGGCCGGATCGTCGAGGTCGGCGGCGAGGAGCTCCTGGCCCAGGTGCGCGAGGCGGGCCTCCGCGTCGAGGACACCGGCGGCCGGGCGATCCTCCCGGGCTTCGTCGACCCGCACGCGCACGCCGAGATCGCCGCGCGCGCCCTCATCGAGATGGTCGACTGCCGCGCGCCCGAGTGCCGCACCGTGGCCGACGTCCTCGACAGGCTGCGCGACAACCTGTGGCGCGCGGAGGAGTCGGGCTGGCTCGTCGCGCAGGGCAACCTGTTCCTCGACCAGAAGCTGCAGGACAAGCGCCTGCCCACCCGCGAGGAGCTCGACAGCGTCAGCCGCGACGTCGCGATCGTGCTTCGCGCCGGCGGCCACACGAGCGTGCTCAACAGCAAGGGCTTCGATCTGTCCGACGTGGTCCGCTACGCCGGGGCCGAGGGCATGATGGGCGGGGCGGTCATCGAGACCGACTCCAGCGGCCGGCCCACCGGTGTGATCAGCGAGCTCGACAAGGTCCTGCCGCTGCCCCAGCCCGACACCGACGCGCTGCGCCGGCGGATCCGCGACGGCGCCCGCGAGCTGTTCACGAAGTTCGGCGTCACCTCCGTCGGCGAGATCTCCGAGAGCCTCGCCGGACTACACCTGATGGACGACCTCGTGCGCACCGGCGAGCTGCCGATCCGCTTCTCGGTGCTCCTGTGGACTCCGGGCACGATGAGCTTCGAGGACGCGCTGGACTGGGAGCGGCACCTGACGCTGACCTCGGCCCCCGCGCACATGCACGTGCGCGGGATCAAGATGTTCGCCGACGGCGGCTACTCGGCCCGCAACGCCGCCGCGCGCACGCCGTACGTGGAGAAGTACGCCGTCGAGAAGGGGTCCCGCGGCCAGGTCAACCTGAGCAGTGCTCGCGTGCAGGACGCGGTGCGCCGGACGCGCGAGGTCGGCCTCCAGCTCGCCGTGCACGCCAACGGGGAGCGGGCCCAGGACGAGGTCTGCGCGGGCGTCGCCGCCGCCGGGATGATCGACGATCCGGCGCTGCAGACGCGCATCGAGCACGCCGGCAACCTCGTCACGACGCAGGCCACCGTCGACGCCTGGCGCTCGGCCAACATCCTGCCGATCCCCCAGCCGGTGTTCCTCTACAACTTCGGCGACTTCATCCCCGTGTACCTGGGTGAGCCGGGCCGGCACGGGCGCTTCCCGTTCCGCAAGCTGCTGGACGACGGCTGGAAGCTCTCCGGCAGCTCCGACGTCCTGCTCGGCTCCGAGACGCGCCAGACCAACCCCCTCTTCAGCGTGTGGTGCTGCCTGAAGCGCCAGACGTTCCTGGGTGAGCAGATCGACCCCGAGCAGCGGATCACGCTGGACGAGGCGCTCGAGATGCACACGATCAACGGCGCGCTGGCCCTGGGCCAGGCCCACGAACGGGGCTCGATCGCCCCGGGCAAGCTCGCAGACCTGGTCGTCCTGGCCGAAAGCCCGTACGACGTCGACGTCGACCGTCTGCCGGAGATCGAGGTCGACTCGGTGTTCGTGGATGGACGGCTGGCATATGAACGCCCGCAGGCGGCCGGGCACAACCCGCGGTGAGTCGAGGAGACACGATGCAAGGGCAAAGACATGCGGAGATCGCGGGCGCCGGCCTCGCCGGACTGGCGATGGCAGCGGCGCTGGGCAAGCGCGGGTGGAGCGTGCGCGTCCACGAGCGCGGCCACGAGCTGCGCGAGATCGGCGCCGGCATCATGGTGTGGGCCAACGGCCTCGCGGCGCTCGAGAGCCTCGGCGCCCGCGAGGAGGCCACCGCGCGCGCCGAGCCGCTGCAGTTCTGGGAGCTGTTCGACGAGCGCGAGCGCCTGCTGCAGCGTGACTGGATGCACCCGGAGAGCAACGACCTGTTCGGCATCCTGCGCACCGACCTGCACCGCGCCCTGCACAACGCCGCGCTGCGCGCCGGCGCGGAGATCGTGACCGACTCGCAGGTCGCGTCCGCCGCAGCCGACGGCACGCTGACGCTGCGCAGCGGCGAGCGCCTGAAGGCCGATCTCGTGGTCGGCGCGGACGGCGTGAACTCACGGGTGCGCAGCACGATCGGCATCCCGACGCGCGTCCGCGACCTGCTGGACGGCTGCGGGCGCCACCTGATCCCGCGCCGGCCCACCGACATCAAGGGCAGCGTCCACGAGGTCTGGGACGGGGGCCGACGCGTCGGGATCGTGCCGTGCACGCCCGACGAGGTCTACGTCTACATGTGCTGTCCCATCCAGGACATCGAGGGCCGCGAGCAGACGTTCGCCCGCGACACGTGGATCAAGTCGTTCCCGCACCTCGGCGACATCCTGGAGCGGATTCCCGACGGTGGCCGCTGGGCGTCGTTCGCCGACACCAAGGTCGAGACCTGGTCGCGCGGCAAGGTGGCGGTGGTGGGCGACGCCGCGCACGCCATGTCGCCCAACCTCGGGCAGGCGGCGTGCATGGCGATGTGCAACGCCGTGGCGCTCGGGCAGGCGCTCGACGTCACCGACAACGACGTGCGCAAGGCGCTGGAGATGTGGGAGCGCAGCGAGCGCCCGATCACCGACCTGACGCAGCGCTACTCGCGCTTCTACGGCGCCATCGGGACCCACTGGCCGCGGCGGCTGCTGACGGCCCGGTCCGCCCTCGTGTGGGGGATCGCCCGCTCCCCGCGGCTGCAGCGTCACATCAACGCGGCGGCGTACCACACCCCGTCGATCGACAGCCGCGGCGCGTCCAACGGCCACGCCAAGACGGCGGTTCCGGCATGACGAGTTCCAACGACGGTTCACCCCGAGGGAGGCACCAGATGCGTGCAAGGACGTTGGCCATTGCCGGTGTCGTGCTGAGTGCGATCGCCGCCGGATGCGGATCGAGCTCCACGAGCACGAGCACGAGCTCGTCGAGCACCCCGAGCTCGAGCGGCACGAGCACCCCGGCCGCCGCGAGCTCGGCGATGCCCAAGGCCGGTGAGCGCTACTCCACGGTGCTCGACGACCAGTACGCCAAGACGAAGATCGGCCTGCCGGCCGTGTCGATCGACACGGGTGGCGGCACGAAGGCGGTGTTCAAGGCGGGCGAGAAGCTCAAGATCGCCTTCTTCGGCTACGGCTCGGGCTTCACCTATTCGCCGCCGGAGTTCGCGGGCGCCAAGGAGGTGCCCAAGGAGCTCGGGCTGGACATGACCGTGTTCGACCCGGCGGGCGACCCGCAGAAGCAGGTCTCCCAGATCCAGGCCGCGGCCGCGTCGGGCAAGTACAACACCTTCGTCGTCTATCCCCTGGCCACGGACCTGGAGTGCTCGCTGCTCACCAAGCAGCTCCCGGCCAAGGGCTTCCTCGTGGCCGCGGTCGGCCAGCCGGCGTGCACGGACGCGACCAGCTCGCCCGGCCTGCTGACCGTCGTCGACGAGACGGGCTCGCCGGAGGTGTACGGCGCCTGGGCGGACAAGATCGTCAAGGACAACCCCGGCAAGCAGGAAGTGCTGATGCTCACCGGCCCCGCCACCGACTGGCTCAGCCAGCAGGCGGCGATCGCGCTGAAGAAGGCGGCGGCATCCAACCCGGACTTCCACATCCAGGAGATCATCCGCACCGACTACACGCCGGCCGGCGCGCTCAAGAAGGGCCAGGACGCGCTGCAGCAGTACCCCGACACGACCATCGTCGCCGATGCGTTCCCGGAGGGGACGCAGGGGATGCTCACCGCCGTCAAGACGGCCGGCAAGCAGGGCAAGCTGAAGATCTACGACTTCGGCACCAGCGCGTTCGGGATCTCGGAGATCCTGTCCGGCAACGTCACGTTGTCGGTGCCGTTCTACCCCTACACGAAGGTCAGGACCGCCCTCCAGGCACTGGCCATCGCGCGGTCGGGCGGCAAGGTGCCGAACTACATCACCTACTCGGGCCACGCCCCCGAGCCGATTCGCGGCGCCGGTGACTCCGTGCTGTTCGTCACCAAGGACAACGCCGCGCAGTTCAAGTCGCTCATCGCCGAGTTCTAGGAGTCCTGCCATGCCCGTGACCTCCCCCAGCCCCGACGACCCGGTCTCCCCGGGCCCGCTGGCCGGTGGAGGCACGGGCACGGCGCTCCTGCCCCCCGCGATCGAGCTCGACGACGTCACCAAGCGCTACGGACGGCTGGTGGCCCTCGCCAACGCCTCGGTCACGGTGCGCGCCGGCTCGGTTCACGCGTTCGTCGGCGCCAACGGCGCCGGCAAGTCCACCTCCCTGGGCATCATCGCCGGGCGGACCACGCCGTCCAGCGGCACCGTCCGCGTCTTCGGCGAGGAGCTGCACACCGGCGACGCCCGTGCCTCGCGCGCGGCCGGCATCGCCACCATCTACCAGGAGCTGACCGTCATCCCGACGCTCAGCACGCAGGCCAACGTCTTCATCGGACAGGAGCTGCGAGGCGGCGGCCTGACGCGCGAACGCGCCATGCGCAACGCGCTCAGCGAGCTGAACGACCGCCTCGGCGTCCGCATCCCGATCGACGTCCAGGCCGGGACGCTGTCGCTCGGCCAGCAGCAGATGCTCGAGATCATGCGCGCCCTGGTCGCCCCGCCGCGGGTGATCCTGCTCGACGAGCCCACCGCGTCGCTCGCCCAGCGCGAGCGCGACGCCCTCTTCACCGCGGTGCGCGAGCTCAACCGCGAGGGGGTGACGATGATCTTCGTCAGCCACCAGCTCGACGACGTGCTGGCCGTCTGCGACACGATCACCGTGTTCCGCGACGGGCGGGTGATCGAGACGCGCCCGCGCGCGCAGTGGACGAAGACCGACCTGGTCCGTGGCGTGGTCGGCCAGGACCTCGCCGCCGTGCATCGCGGGACCGACAGCGCCGCCGCGCCAACCGCTGCGCCGCGGCTGCGCGTCGAGGGCGTCCGCGTCGGGTCGGTGCGGGGCGCCACGTTCGAGCTGCGTGAGGGCGAGGTCCTCGGCGTGGCCGGCCTCGTCGGCTCCGGGCGCTCCAGCCTGCTGCGCGCGCTGGCCGGGGACCGCCGGCCGTCAGCCGGGCGCATCTGGATCGACGGCGACGAACGGCCGTGGCCCAAGACCATTCGCGAGGCGCAGCGCGCCGGCCTGTCGCTCCTGCCCGAGGATCGCGGCGCGCTCGGGCTCTTCCCGGGGATGAGCGCGGCCGACAACATCCTCATCTCCAACATCGGCGCGGGGGCGCGGCGCGGCATCATCTCCCGGCGCGTCGCCGAGCGCCAGGCGACCGACGCCGCCGGCCGGGTCCATTTCGACGAGCGGCGCCTCGGTGCGCCGGCCCGCAACCTGTCGGGCGGCAACCAGCAGAAGCTGCTGCTCGCGCGCTGGGCGCACAACCCGCCGCGGATCCTGCTCGCCGACGAACCGACGCGCGGCGTGGACGTGGGCGCCCGCGCCGAGATCGGCCGCACGCTGCGACAGCTCGCCGCCGACGGCATGTCGGTGCTCGTCGCCTCGTCGGAGCTCGAGGAGCTCGAGGAGCTCTGCGACCGGGCCATCGTGCTCGCCAACGGCGTGGTCGTCGGCGACCTCGCCGGTTCCGGCGAGCTGTCGGCCAAGAACATCCTGGAAGTCGTCTTCTGTGCCGAACGTGGAGAGTGAGAGCATTGCCTGAGGTCATGAGCGCGGAGGCCGCTGGGGGCGCGGGAACCGCCGGCGAGCCGGTGGGAACGAGGTCCGCCACCGCGGACGCGCAGGGCCGGCGGGTGGCCGACTTCCTGACCAAGTACGCCGTCGTCGCCTTGCTCGCCGCCCTCGTGATCGCGTCGTCGATCGTCAACCACGGGTTCTGGGACGGGGCGAACCTCAAGAACATCCTGATCCAGAGCTCGCCGATCGCGATCGTCTCGGTCGGCATGACCTTCGTGATCATCGCCGGGATGTTCGACCTGTCCGTCGGCGCGATCTACGCGGCCGGCGGGGTGACGTTCGCCAACATCGCACTCGGTGCGCCGATCGGCACCGCGGCGCTCGTGGCGATCGCGGTGGGGCTCGGCCTCGGCCTGGCCAACGGGGCCGTGGTGACGCTGCTCCGGGTCAACCCCTTCATCGCCACCATCGGCACCGGCGCCGCGTTCGGCGGTCTGGTGCTCATCTACTCGCACTCCAACCCGATCTTCGTCGACAAGGGCGGCTTCCAGAAGCTCGGACTGGGCAGCTTCCACGGGCTCCCGTGGCCGGTGCTGATCGCCATCGTCACGTTCGTCGTGGGCGCGTTCGTGCTGTCGCGCACCGTCTACGGTCGCTACCTGCACGCCGTCGGCGGCAATCGCGAGGCGGCCCGCCTCGCGGGGCTCCGCGTGAACTGGCTGCACGTCAGCGTGTTCGTCCTGGTCGGCGTGTGCGCCGCGGTGGGAGGGATGATCGTCGCCTCGCAGCTCAGCGTCGGCCAGCCGACGCTCGGCGCCGACGTGGCGCTGCAGTCGTTCGCGGTCGTGATCATCGGCGGCACGTCGGTCTACGGGGGCGAGGGCGCGATGTGGCGCACGCTGTGCGGCGTCCTTATCCTGGCCGTGATGACGAACCTCTTCAACTCACTGGCCTGGGACGCGGCGCGCCAAGCCGTCGCCGAGGGCGTCGTGCTGGTGGGCGCGGTGGCGCTCGACTCACTGCGCCGCCGGCGCACGTAGACCTTCCTCGTGGTCTCCTGATCCATGGGCCTCGTCGGCTTCGTCGCGATCTCCGTGATCGCCTACACCGCCTTCGGCCTGACCGTGGGGAAGGCCGCAGGTCACATCGACCCCGGCATGTCGACGTTCGTCCTCAACGGGATCGGCGCCGTGCTCCCGCTGGGCTACTGGGCCGTCCTGCGCTTTGCCCTGCATCGCGACGTTCTCTCGACCTCCGGTCGCGGCCTCGGCTGGTCGCTGGCGGCCGGCGTCGCCATCGGCGTCTTCTCCATCGGATTGATCAACGTCGTCGCCAAGGGCGGGGTCAGCTACGGCCTGCCGATGATCTACGGCGGCGCCATCGTGCTCGGCGCCGTCGGCAGTCACTTCCTGCTGCACGAGCGCATCAGCGGACTGCACCTGGTCGGCCTCGCGGTGACCGCGTTCGGCGTGGCGATCATCGCCTACGCCCACCGCTGAGGACGCGGTCAGGGCTCGATCGGCACCGCGGGGATGAGGCGGCGGTAGTGGACGACCGTCGAGATCATCGTCTCCAGGCGCGTCACGCCGGGCAGCGTGCGGAACTCGGTGTCGAGCACGGTCATGAGGTGCTCGCGGTCGCGGCAGACGACCTCGGCGAACATGTCGTAGCGGCCCGCGCAGATCGCGAGGTAGGCGACCGACGGCAGCGCGGCGATGGTGTCGGCGAGCTCGGTGACCGACTGCGAGGGCGCAGCGCAGATGGCGACGAAGGCGAGCGTCTCGAAGCCGAGGCCGCGCGGGTTCGTCAACGCCATGATGCGCACGGCCCCGGTTGACGTCATGCGGTGCACGCGCTTGCGCACCTGGGACTCCGACAGCCCGAGCGTCTCCCCCACGGTGGCGAACGGCAGCCGGCCGTTGTTGCTGAGCTCGGCGATGATGCGGCGGTCGGCGTCGTCGAGCTCGGGCGCCTCCGCGGCGGTGAGCCCGCGGCCGTGCTTGACCTGGGCCTCGTCCCAGATCGGCTCCTGGTAGGGCATCCGCAGGAAGGGGAAGACCTCGATGCCGCTGATGCCCGAGATGGTGAGGACCTGGCGATGGGCGACATCGAGCATCTCGGCCGCATCACGACAGAGGGTCTCGAACAGCAGCGCGAAGCGGCCCGTCGTCTGGACGGCGTAGTCACCGGAAGGGAGCTTGGCCAGCTCGGCGACGATCTCGTCGAGGGGCCGTGAGCCGTCGCATTGGATTCCCACGAACGCCCCGGCCCGGTACCCGAGCAGGGAGGGGTTGGTCGCCGTGGTGATCTCGATGACGTGCTCGTCGAGCAGACGCTCGACCTTGCGGGCGACCGTCTTGACCGTGACGCCGAGGACGCGCGCCATCTGCGTGTGCTGCGCGCGGCCGTCGACCTGCAGGAGGCGCACGATCGATCGCTCGAGCTCGGAGAGGGCGAGCCCCGTGTTCAGCCCGTCCAGGCTCACGGGTGCCGAGTCCATGCCCATGAGAGGCCGAGACTAGCGGAGGCTTCCGCGCGCCTCCTTGCCGATGGAGCCCAGCATGCCGCGCATGTTCTTGCGCGGCATCCTGGACGGCCATGGCCCGGCTAGGCGGCGTTGGCGACGACGCCGGTCGGGGCGTCGGGCAGGCCGGCGTTGACGCGCAGCTTGCGCGCGATCTCGGCGATCTCCTCGGGGGCGTAGTCGGGGGCGAAGACGCCCTCCTGGGCGGGGAGGTCGAACGGCGGGAAGCCGTCGGGCGCGTTGTCGACGACCT
>JAOPZL010000071.1 GCA_025964175.1 Solirubrobacterales bacterium | reverse complement strand
CTGACCCACGACACCATGATCGCCGCGTACCTGCTGGAGCCCGCCCGCCGCGGGTATCCGCTGCGCGAGCTCGTCGAGGAGCGCGGGCTGGCCGCCGACGCCGGCGACCCGCTTGCCGCCGACGCCGCGCGCATCGCCCCGCTGGCCGCGTGGCAGCGCGAGCAGATCCTGGACCGCGGGCTGTCGCTGCTGATGCGCGACGTGGAGATGCCGCTCGTCTCCGTGCTGCGCCAGCTGGAGCGCGAGGGCGTGCGCCTGAACACCGAGCGCCTCGGCTACGTCGCCGAGCGCGTGCACGGCGAGCTGCGCGACCTCGAGGACGACATCTACGGCCTCGCCGGCGACGAGTTCACGATCGGCTCGCCCCAGCAGCTGGGGGAGATCCTCTTCGTCAAGCTCGGGCTGACGAAGAAGCGCCGCGGCAAGACCGGCTTCTCGACCGACGCCCGCGTCCTGCAGCAGATCCGCGACGAGCATCCGATCGTGCCGAAGATCGAGCGCTGGCGCGAGCTCAACCAGCTGGCCAAGACCTACCTCGACGTGCTCCCGCAGCTCGTCGACGAGGAGTCGCGGCTGCACACCACCTTCCTGCAGGGCGGCGCGACCACCGGCCGCCTCGCCTCGACGAACCCCAACCTCCAGAACGTGCCCGTGCGCACGCCGCTGGGGCGCGAGATCCGCGGCTGCTTCGAGGCGGCGCCCGGCCACATCCTCGTCTCCGCCGACTACTCGCAGGTCGAGCTGCGCGTGCTCGCCTTCGTGGCCGACGAGCCGGTGCTCAAGGAGATCTTCGTCCGCGGCGAGGACGTGCACACCGCGACCGCCTCACGCGTCTTCCAGAAGGCGCCCGAGGACCTCACGCCGATGGATCGCTCCAAGGCGAAGATGATCAACTACGGGATCGTCTACGGCCTCAGCGACTACGGGCTGGCCGAGCGCCTGAACATCCCGCGCGAGGAGGCCAAGGAGGTCATCGACACCTATCTGGCCCGCTTCCCCGCCGTCGCGACGTTCATGGCGGCCGCGATCGAGTCGGCCAAGGAGCTCGGCTACGTGACGACGATCTACGGTCGCCGCCGCCAGATCCCCGAGCTGCGGGCCCGCAACTACCAGGTGCGGTCGCTGGGCGAGCGCCTCGCCGTCAACACCGTCATCCAGGGGACGTCGGCCGACGTCATCAAGCTGGCGATGATCGGGGCCGCGCGCGCGTTGGAGCCCATGAAGTCGCGAATGGTCCTGACCATCCACGACGAGCTCCTCTTCGAAGGTCCGCCCGAGGAGGAGGAGGCGCTGCGCGAGCTGGTGGAGCGCGAGATGCTCGCTCCGTGGGAGGACCGCGACCCGCCGCTGGCCGTCGACGTCGGCTCCGGGCGGACCTGGCTCGAGGCGAAGTAGGCGGGGCGGGGCGCGCCGTCCGCGCCGCCGCCCGCCCGTCCACTCGGGTGACTACGCCTCGGTCAGCGTGAAGCGCCCGACCAGGCCTTCGAGCTGCTCCGCGGTGCGGGCGAGCTCCTGGGCCGTCGCGGCGATCTGCTGGGTCGAGGCGCTGGTCTGCTCCGTGGAGGCCGACACCTGCTGCGCGGAGGCCGACGACTGCTCGGCCACGGCGGCGACGTCCCCGGTGGCGTCGGCGATCTGCTCGATGCGGACCGCCACGTCGCGGACGGAGGCGGTGATGCGGGTGAACGCCTCGCGGCTGGCCTCCACGCTGGCGGCGGTGTCGTCGGAGCGGCGGGCGCTCTCGGACACGACCTCGACCGTGGTGGTCGTCTCGGCCTGGATCTGCTCGATCAGCGCGCCGATCGTCCCGGCGGCGCGCTGGGACTCCTCGGCGAGCTTGCGGACCTCTTCGGCGACGACGGCGAAGCCGCGGCCCTGGTCGCCGGCCCGCGCGGCCTCGATGGCGGCGTTGAGGGCCAGCAGGTTCGTCTGGTCGGCGATCGACGTGATCGTCTGCACGATGCCGCCGATCTCGTCGGACTTCGCCGACAGCGAGCGGATCGCCGTGGAGACCTGCGCCGAGGAGTCGCGGACCGCGGTCATGGCGGTCGAGGCGCTCTGCGCGGCGACCGCGCCCTCCTCGGCCTCGCGGCGCGCGCTCTCCGCGGCGACGGCGGTCTCGCGGGCGGCCTCGCGGGCGGACTCGATCATCCGCACCTGGCGCTCCGCGCCCTGGGCGACCTCGCCGACGGCGTCGGCGATCTCGGTGACCGCGCGCCCCGCCTCCTCCGAGGTCGAGGCCATCTGCTGAGAAGAGGAGCTCACGGTCAGCGCCGAGCCGGCGACCTCGCCGATCAGCTGGCGCAGGCCGTCGGCCATGCACGAGAACGAGGTGCCGAGGCGGTCGCGCTCGGAGCGCGGCGCGATGTCGACGGTCAGGTCGCCCGCGGCGACGCGGTCGAACGCGGCGGCCAGCTCGGACAGCGAGGCGACCATCTCGCGGAAGGACCCGGCCAGCTGGCCGAGCTCGTCACGCGAGTCGACCTCGATCTGCTGGTCGACGTCCCCGCCGGCGATGGCCGTCGCGGCCTCGCGCATCCGGTGCACGCGGCGGACGACGGAGCGGGCGAATGTCCCGGCCACCAAAGCGGCGAGCAGGATCCCGATGACGATCGCGGCGATGCCGACGACGCGGGCCAGGTCGGCCGCCGCCTTGGCCTTGTCCTGCAGCGCCTTGCGCTTCTGGGCGGTGTAGCCGGCGATCTTCAGCTGGGCGTTCAGCGGGGTGCGGACGGCTTTGTCGGCGACGGCCAGGGCGGCGAGCGCGGCCTCGTGATCGCCGCGTGCCACGGTCGGGAAGAGCTTGTCGTTGACCGTGGCGTCGTGCGTGTGGTCGGCGGTGTTGGCGCCGTCGGCGATCTTCGTGGTCGTCGGGTCGTGGAGGGCGTCGACGGCGCGGGCGCCGCGGTCGGAGAGGGCGACGCCCGCCTCCCACTCGTCCTTGTAGCGCTGGTCGCCGGTCGCGACGTACAGCGCCTGCGCACCCATCTGCTGCTGGGTGCCGCGGATCTGCAGGGCGGCGCCCTCGTCGGCGTGC
>JAOPZL010000049.1 GCA_025964175.1 Solirubrobacterales bacterium | reverse complement strand
CTCGCAGGCGGCCTGCTGGACGCCCCGCCGGCGCTCATCGCCGGCGCCCAGCTCCTCGTCCACTCCACCGATGCGCGGCTGCTGGCCTCCGCGGTGGACGGCGCGGCGGCGCGCCTGTGCGCGCTGGGTCCCTCGTCCGCCTTGCACTCCGACCCAAGGGAGACCTCGACCCGATGACGAGCGATCAGCTCACCCGCCTGCCGCTGCCTCGCGAGGTCCCGCGGCCCGGTCCCCGCGAGACGATCCGGCTGACCACGGCCCAGGCGCTCGTGCGCTGGCTGCAGCACCAGCACAGCGAGCGCGACGGCGAGGTCCGGCGCGCGATCCCGGCGCTGTTCGCCATCTTCGGCCACGGGAACGTCGCCGGGATCGGGCAGGCGATGCTTCAGGAGGGTCGCGACCTGCCGCTGTTCCAGCCCAAGCACGAGCAGGCGATGGTCCACGCCGCGCTCGGCTACGCGAAGGCCGCGCGCCGGCTGCAGACGCTGGCCTGCAGCGCGTCGATCGGGCCCGGCGCGGCGAACATGCTCACCGGCGCGGCCACCGCGACGACGAACCGGCTCCCGGTGCTCCTCCTGCCGGCCGACACGTTCGCCAGCCGCCGCCCGGGCACCGTGCTCCAGCAGCTCGAGCACCCGATCTGCGCCGACGTCACGGTCAACGACGCCTTCCGCCCGCTGAGCCGCTTCTTCGACCGGATCGCGCGACCCGAGCAGCTGCTGACCGCGCTGCCCGAGGCGATGCGCGTCCTCCTCGACCCGGCGCAGACCGGCGCGGTGACGATCGCCCTGCACCAGGACGTCCAGGGCGAGGCCTACGACTTCCCGGCGCGGTTCTTCGAGCCGCGCGTCTGGCCGGTGAGCCGGCGACCGGCCGCGCCGGACGAGATCGCCGCGGCGGTCGAGGTGCTGCGCGACGCGCGTCGTCCGCTCGTCATCTGCGGCGGTGGCGTGCGGCACTCCGAGGCGGAGGCGGCGCTGCGCGAGCTCGCCGATCGCTGTCGTCTGCCGGTCGCCGAGACCTCGGCCGGCAAGGGCGCGCTGCCGGCGGGCTTCCCGTGGCTCGTCGGCGGCATCGGCGTCAACGGCACGCGGACGGCCAACGAGCTCGCCCGGACCGCCGACGTCGTGCTCTGCGTCGGCACGCGGCTGAGCGACTTCACGACCGGCTCGCGGACGCTGTTCGAGCGCGAGGACGTGCGCTTCGTCGCGATCAACGTCGACGCGGCGGACGCACACAAGCTCGGCGCCACCGCGATCGTCGCCGACGCGCGCGCGGCGCTGGAGGCGCTCGAGCCGCCGCTGGCCGCCGCGCGGTGCGAGGGCGGAGGCCGCGACGCCTGCTTCGCCGAGCTCGACACCCGCCGCGCGTCATGGCGCGCCGCCCTGGACGCGGATATCGCCGTCGCTCCCGACGGGCCCTTGAACCAGGGCGCGGTCCTGCGCGCGATCAACGAGACGGTCGGCGCGGGCGACTGGGTCGTCGCCGCGGCCGGCTGGCAGCCGGGCGATCTGCTGAAGCTGTGGGAGACGCCGCCGGGCTCGTTCACCCACATCGAGTTCGCCTTCTCGTGCATGGGCCACGAGATCCCTGCCGGCCTGGGCATCCGCCTGCGGATAGGGCCCGAGGGCGAGGTGATCGTGATCGTCGGCGACGGCACGTACCTGATGAGCCCGACCGAGCTCGTGACCGCGGTCCAGGAGCGGCTGCGGATCACGGTGGTGGTGATCGACAACGGCGGCTACGGCTCGATCGACGGCCTCGCGCGCGACCGGACCGGCGGCTCCGTCGGCAACATGTTCCGCGCCCGCGGGATGGACGGCCGCTTCCCCGACGGGGAGCGCGTCACCGTCGACCTGGCGGCCAATGCCGCGTCGATGGGGGCGGCGGCCACCGTCACGACCTCCCTGCCGGCGCTCCACGAGGCGCTCGCCGCGGCCCGCGCGGCCGACGGCCCCTCGGTGATCGTCTGCCCCGTGGCCGGACGCGCGCTGCTGGACGGCGGCGCGTTCTGGGAGGTCGGGGTGGCGCAGGCATGACCGTCCTGCGCGTCGGGGTCGTGGGCGGCGGCCTGATCACCCAGGCGGTGCACCTGCCGGCGCTGTGCGCGTTGGCCGAGCACTTCGCCGTGGTCGCGATCGCCGAGCCGAGTCCAGCGGTGGCGACCGCGCTCGCGGCCCGCTGCGGCGCGCGGCCGTACGCGCGCTGGGAGGAGCTGCTCGAGCACGTCGGCCTCGATGCGGTGATCGTCTGCTCGCCCAACCACACCCATGCCGCCATCGTGCTCGCCGCGTTGGACCGCGGGCTCGACGTCTTCGTCGAGAAGCCGCTCTGCCTCGATCCGGCCGATGCGCAGCGCATCGTCGCCCGCCAGGCGCGGACCGGCCGGGTCGTGCAGGTCGGGTACATGAAGCGGTTCGATCCCGCCTACGCCTCGCTGATCGACGGGATCGCCGGGCACGCCGAGACCCTGCGGATGATCGAGACCACGACGGTCGACCCGGGAATGGCGCGCGAGCCGTTCGTCCCGTGGTCGCAGATGGTCAGCGGCCGCGACGTTCCGGCGGAGGTCGTGCGCGCCGGCCGGTCCAGCGAGGCGGCGCAGGTCGCGGCCGCGACCGGGTGCGAGGACCCGGTCGCCGCCCGCGCGTACGCCGACGTCTTCCTGGGGGCGCTCATCCACGACGTCAACCTCGTCCACGGCGCGCTCGAGTCGCTCGGCCTCGCCCTGCCCGCGATGCCGGTGGCGGCGGGCAGCTGGTCGGGCGCCACCGCGGCGAGCGTCACCCTGGAGGTCGGCGACCAGCTCCGCTGGCACAGCTCGTGGCTGCTCCTGCCCGCGGTCGAGCACTTCCGCGAGCGCGTCCGGCTGTACTTCGACGACGCGGTGCACGCCGTCGACTTCGACGCGCCCTACTTCACCCAGGTCGCCGCGGTCCACGAGGTGACCCGCCGCGGCGAGGCCGGCGGCGTCCGCGTGCAGCGCAGGGCGCGCGTGCTCGACAGCTACCGGGCCGAGCTGCGCCACTTCCACGCGTGCGTGACCGAGGGCGTGCGCTGCCGGACCGACGCGCGTCAGGCGAGCGCCGACGTCGTCGCCCTGCGAGACCTGTTCGTGCTGGCCCGGACTCCGGCGCAACCGCCCGCGGTGGGCATCGCGGGCGGTGCTCGCTAGAACCCGGCCGGATCGGCCAGGAGGCCACCGAGGATCGCCGCCCGATCCAGCAGCGAGGTGACGTCGACGTGCTCGTCGAGCTGGTGGGCGCCGCCGCCCATCGGCCCCAGCCCGTCGATGACCGTGGCGCCGGCCGCGGCCGCGAGGTTGCCCTCGCTGACCCCACCGGTGAAGCCCTCCTGCAGCTCGAGGCCGATCGAGGCGAAGTGCTCGTGGAGCCGCGCGATGAGCCGGTCGACGCCCGGGCCGCGGCCCATGGGCGGTCGACGGGAGACGACGGTGACCTCGATGCCGGCGTCCGGGTGGGTGGGGGTGAGGGCGTGCAGCGCGGTGAGGACGCGCTGGAGCTCGAGCGGCTCGCGCGCCCGGACGTCGATCTCCAGACGACCCTCGGCCGGGATGACGTTCACCGCGTGGCCGGCGCTCAGACGGCCCACCGAAACGGTCGTGCCGGTGACCGGGTCCGCCAGCTCCTGGGCGCGCAGCGTCAGCGTCGCCGCCTCGACCGCCGCGCTGATCCCCGCGGCCGGGTCGACACCGGAGTGCGCCGCTCGCCCGCGGACGTCGATGCGCACCGTCGCGTGGCCGCCGCGGGCGGTCTTGATCCTCCCGCCGGGCAGCGGCGGCTCGACGACGAGGACCACCGCGGCCTCGGCCGCGAGCTCCTGCACGCGCGAGCGGGTACCGGGGTTGCCGATCTCCTCGTCCGGGGTCAGCGACACCCGCGCGCCGCGGGGCAGCGGGATGCCGAGCTCGCGCAGGCCGCGCAATGCGAGCCATACGGCGACGATGCCGGCTTTCATGTCCAAGACGCCGGGCCCGTGCGCGATGCCGTCGCGATCCACGAGGAACGGACGGCCGCGCGTGGTGCCGCGCGGCCACACGGTGTCGTAGTGGCAGAGGATCAGGGGCGAGCCCGCTGCGGCCTGCGCGGCGTCCGCGGTGGCGACCTCCGGCGCGACCTCGACCAGCAGGTGGGGCTCGCGAGCGCCGTCGCCGTCGAGATCGCGCACGCTTCCCAGCGGCGCGAACAGCCGCTCCAGGTGTCCGGCGCAGCGCTCGAGCAGCTCGCGGTCGCCGGAGGGCGACTCGTGCGCGACGAGCTGTTCCAGCACGGAGATCGCCGTGGCGCGACGGATCCCGAGGTGCTCGCGGAGCTGCCGGGTGACGGGACGGTCGAGGTGAGAGATCCAGTCACCCTACGAGCTGGGCCGGCGGGACCCCTTCTTCCGCCGATCGGTGGATGGCCATCGCCGTCGCGCTCGTGCAGCCTGCGCGCCATGGACGGCGGTGCGCGATCCGGACGGCGGCGCGTCGCAGTGGTCACCGGGGCGAGCTCGGGGATCGGGCAGGCGACCGCGGTCCTGCTCGCGCGCCGCGGCTACGACGTCGCCATCACCCATCACCGCAACGCGGCGGGGGCACGGCGGACGGTCCAGGCCATCGAGGGCCTGGGGCGACGTGCCGCCTCGGCGCGGATGGACCTGGCGGATCCCGCCGGCGCGCCCGGCGTCCTCGGTGCGCTCGCCGACCAGCTCGGCCCTGCGGACGTCCTGGTCAACAACGCGGGCGTCAACCGCCGCGCGGCAGCGCTGGACGAGACGCTCGAGGGCTGGGAGGCGACCCTCGCGGTGGACCTGCTGGGCCCGTTCGCGTGCGCGCGGTTCGTGGCCCGGGGGCTGATCGACGCGCGGCGGACGGGCAGCATCGTGAACGTCACGTCCGTGCTCGCGACCGCGGCGATCCGCGGAGGCGCGGCGTACTGCGCCGCCAAGGCCGCCCTGTGGGCGATGACGCGCGTGATGGCGCTGGAGTGGGCGTCCGCGGGCATCCGGGTCAACGCCGTGGCGCCGGGGCACACCGTGACGCCCATGAACGTCGCCCCCGAGCGCGTCGCGGACGCCGACCTGCGCCGGCCGGTGATCCCGCTCGGCCGCGCCGCCACCGCCGGGGAGGTCGCGGCGGCCGTGGCGTACCTCGCGGGCGACGAGAGCGCCTACTGCACGGGCAGCGAGATCGTCGTCGACGGGGGCCTGCTGCTGCGTTCGGGGCCCGAGGCGCTGGCGCGGGCGCTGGGAGCCGAGGTCCCCGTCGAGGTGGGACCTTGACGATACGGGAGATCGAGTGATTAAATCTCCTGTATGTCAGAGAGCCTCGCGCCACCCTGCCGCCTGAGCACCCATCGGTCGTGTCGGATCCCGATGCCGAACGAGGTGCGCTAGATGTCGAGCTCGGCCGCCATCGCCGGGCGGGCCGGCCCCCCGCCGGGACCGACCGGTCCACCGGTCTCCGTGCGAACGCCGCTCGCCGAGCGCACGCTCTGGCTCGGGTTGACGATCGTCCGGATGGGTCCCGCGCTCATCCTCGTGCTGCTCGTGCTCGTGATGGCCGCGATCGCGCCGTTCTTCCTGACGGAGCGCAACATCCAGAACGTCCTCACCCAGACCTCGGTGATCGCGCTCCTCGCCATGGGCCAGCTGCTCGTGATCGTGGTCCGCGGGATCGACGCGTCGGTCGGCTCCGTCGTCGGCCTCTCGACGGTCACCGGGGCGCTCATGTTCGGCACCTCGCTGCACGCGGCGCCGATCGTCATCGCGACGATGCTGCTCACCGGCGTCGTGATCGGGCTCATCAACGGCTGCGTCTTCGTCTACGGACGGCTGCCCAACTCGCTGATCAACACGCTCGCGATGCTCTACATCGCACAGGGCATCGCGCAGGCGCTCACCCACGGTGACGCGCTCCAGGGGATGCCGAGCGCGGTCAACGACCTCGGCGGCGGGTTCCTCGGCGTGGTGCCCGAGGCCGCGCTGCTGGTCGCCGGCATGGCGATCCTCGCGACGGTCTTCTGTCGCAGCACCCGCTGGGGCCGCTGGATCTTCGCGGTGGGCGGCAACATCGAGGCCGCGCGCCGCGTCGGCATCCCGGTCAACAAGGTGCTCGTGTCCGTCTTCGTCATCAGCGGCGTCTTCGCCGGGCTGGCCGGCGTCATCACCGCGGGACAGACGAACGCCGGGTACGGGCTCGCCGGATCGACCTCGATGCTCGACGCGATCGCGGCGGTCTTCATCGGCGGCGCCAGCTTCATGGGCGGCCGGGGCTCGATCGGCGGCGCGCTGATCGGCGCCTTCATCATCGGGTGCCTGCGCAACGGCCTCGACCTGCTGAACGTCTACCCGACCTGGCAGCTCGTCGCCGTCGGCGGCGTGATGCTCCTCGCCGTCGAGCTGGACGTGGTCCGCGGCTACCTGGAGAACCGGTTCCGGGTCGCCCAGGCGTCGAGGGCGGTGCGGTCATGAGCCGCGAGCCCGCGCTCGAGGTCCGCGCCGTGTCGAAGTGGTTCGGCGCGGTGCAGGCGCTCGACCAGGTGAGCCTGCGCCTCGGCCAGAGCGAGATCCTCGCGCTGCTCGGCGACAACGGCGCCGGCAAGTCCACGCTGATCAAGTGCATCAGCGGCGTCCACCGACCCGACGTCGGCGACGTCCTGATCGACGGCGAGCCGGTCGAGCTGCGCTCCTCGGCCGACGCGCGCAGGAGCGGGATCGAGACGGTCTACCAGGACCTCGCGCTCTTCGACAACCTCAGCCCGGCGGCGAACTTCTTCGCCGGGCGGGAGGAGACGCGGGGGTCCTGGCTCGGGCCGTTCGCGCTCCTGAAGGAGAAGGCGATGGCCTCGCACACGGAGGAGCTCATCCATCGCCTGAAGGTCAACGTCCCGGCGCGTGTCGGTCTCGTCGGCCTGATGTCGGGCGGTCAGCGCCAAGGCGTGGCCGTGGCCCGAGCGGCCGCGTTCGCGAGCAAGGTGGTGATCCTCGACGAGCCCACGGCGGCCCTTGGAGTCCGCGAGTCGAGGGCGGTCCTGGACGTCGTCCGGGAGCTGCCCAAGGCGGGAGTCGCCGTGATCATGATCTCGCACAACCTGGAGGACGTGCTCAGCGTCGCCGATCGTGCCGTGGTCATGCGCAGAGGCCGGATCGTCGGTGAAGAGGTACCGACCGAGGAGACGCACGAGCGCCTCGTCGGTCTGATCGTCAAGGGCTAGGAAGCCCCGAAACAGGAGGAAGAGGAATGCGTGCTCTGCGCGTAGTGATGGTGTGCGCCGTGATGGCGGCGGCCGGCATCGGCGCCGGCTGCGGGGAAAGCGACACGTCCGGTACGTCGACGGCGGCCCCGGCCGCGTCGACGTCGACGCCGGCGACCACCCCGGGATCGGGGGCGGCGGAGAAGCAGGTGACGGTGGGCCTGTTCCTGCCGTCCACCACGAACGAGTTCTGGAACAGCATCAAGTACGGCGCGGAGCAGGAGGCCAAGCGCCTCGGCAACGTGAAGCTGATCGTCCAGGCGAGCACCGACGACGCCGACCTCACGGCCGGCATCAGCAAGGTCCAGAACCTGCTGACCCAGGGCGCGGAGGCGATCGTGATCGTGCCGCTGGCCGACACGTTCAAGCCGGTCCTGCAGCGCACGGCCGACGCCGGTACGCCGGTGGTCTGCGTCAACGGCTGCGTCACCGGATGGGACGGCTACACGTCCTTCATCCAGACCGACAACACCCACGCGGGCGAGCTCGCCGGCGAGTTCATCGACGAGACGCTCGGCGGCAAGGGCACGGTCGGGATGCTGCAGTGCTACGTCGGCGTCCCATCCTGCGATCAGCGCATCGACGGGGCCAAGGCGAAGCTGCCCAGCGGCATCACCGTCAAGGGCCCCCTCGAGACGAAATGCCTGCGCGAGAAGGCGGTGCAGGGCACGCAGAACCTGATGACCGCCAACCCCGACATGAAGCTCATCTACGCGGTCTGCGGCCAGGCCGCCCTCACGGCGGAGCACGTCATCGAGGGCACGGGCAAGAAGATCCTGGTCATCGGCGTCGACGGGACACGGGACGAGGCCGACGCGATCAAGTCGGGAGCGCAGCTCGCGACGATCGCCCAGGCGCCGGTGAAGATGGGCGAGCTCGGCGTGCAGCAGGCCGTGGCCAAGCTGCGCGGCGAGCAGGTGACGAAGGAGATCTCCTCCGGCGAGACGCTGGTCACGAAGGACAACGTCGATCAGTACCTCGCGAGCCTGCCGCCGGCGGGCAGCTGACCCGGATCCCGCTCCCGGGCGGGCGGCTCGCGCGATCCGTCGCGCGAGACCCGCTCGCCCGGGCGCAGGGCCAGCAGCGTGAGCGAGCGGTGCCAGCGCGCGAGGAACGCAGCCACGGCGGCCTCGTCGAGCGTGTGGGGGTTGAACTCCACGCGGCCGCGGAGCGCGCCGCGGCCGTCGGGGGCGAGGTTCACCAGGATCGCGGCGTTGTGCCACCCCGCGTCCGGGCTCAGCCGCCGAACGGGAGCCTCGAGCGCCCGCAGCTCGACGCTCCCCGGAGCCGGTGGCCGAAGCGCGCCGGCCGTCACCGACGCAGCGGGCGTGAGGTTGAGCACCGCCTCGTGCATGGCAGGCTGCGTCTGGAGCGCCGGCCCGCGATCGACGTGGGCGAGCTGGCGCTCGATCGGGAGCCAGTGTCGATGGGACGCGGCGATCCACGCGTGGACGGCGCCGACGCACTGCGCGCCGGTGGTCGAGCGACCCAGGGCGAGGCGGACGAGGAAGGCGTCGCTGCAGAAGCCGATCATCTGCGCCAGCTCCGGGCGGTCGCGGTTGACGTGGGTCATCGCGACGGTCGCCTCGGCTCGACCGGTGTGACCGGCGACGGCGATCGCGTACGCGGTCAGCACGGCGATCGCGAGGGTGGTGCCCAGCCGCTGGGCCACGCCGTTCAGGCGGGCGACGAGCGCGGCGGAGACGACCGCGGTCGACAGCCCGATCGCGTCGGCGGGCCTCCGTGGCCGATCCGGCTGAACCGCGATCAGCGCCGACGCGCCGAGGAGACGCTGCGCCCAGAAGCGCTCGCGGTCGGGGCGGTGCAGCGAGCGCTGCCACTCCACCCAGTCACCGAACTGCACGGCCGGCGGTGGCCGCCCGGACGATCGCCGGCCGGCGGCGAACGCCTCGAGGTGCCGGCCGAGCTCGGTGACGAAGATCCGCTTGGACGCGGCGTCCCAGAAGATGTGGGAGATCGTGAAGACGAGCACCTGGTCGCGGCGCCCCAGGCGCACGAGGGTCGCGCGGGCCAGCGGGGCGCGGTCCAGCGCGAACGGCTCCGCGCGCTCGGCGAGCACCAGGTGCCGGAGCATCCGCCATGCGGTCGGCGACCGCTGCAGCGCGATGACCCGCAGCGGGATCGATGCCTCGAGCTGGACCCGCTGGTGGAGCACCGGCTCGGTGATCAGCGCGGTGCGCAGCGCCTCGTGGCGGGCGACCATGGCGGCGAGTGCGGACCGCATCGCTTCGGCCTCGACGTCGCCCAGCAGGCGCAGCACGGTGGGCACGTTCTCGCTGGAGCGGCCGCCGGTCGCGCGGCGCGCCTGGAACTCCTGGAAGAACGACGGGCGGAACGTCAGGTGCGTCACGGCACTGGGAAGTGGATCGGCGGGCGGGGGCCCCCGCCATCCCCCGCTCGGCTGACGCGCCGGCGCGGAGCGGGCGACGCGCGATCCACCGACCGGGCGATCGGCGCGCGCGCCGGCCGACGCGAGGCTGCGGACGGTCCATGCCCGTCGACGCCGCCCGTAGCCCTCACCGCCGGAGCCCGTCCTGCGGTCGGGCGCTGACCGTCCTGGTCGTGGCCCAGTTCGTGCTGATGCTCGACACGAGCGTGACGAACATGGCGCTCCCGACGATCGGGCGGAAGCTGTCGCTGGCCGACGCGTCGCTGGCCTGGGTCACGAACGCCTACATCGTCGCGTTCGGCGGCTTCCTGCTGCTGGGCGGCGCGCTGGCCGACGGGCTCGGTGCGAAGCGCCTCTTCGTCTGGGGTCTGGCGCTCTTCGGCGGCACGTCGCTCGCCGCCGGGCTGGCCGGCACCGGCACGTGGCTGATCGCGGCGCGTCTCGGGCAGGGCCTGGCCGCGGCGCTGCTCGCCCCGGCGACGCTCGCGCTGCTCGCCGCCACCTTTGCGGCCGGACC
>JAOPZL010000008.1 GCA_025964175.1 Solirubrobacterales bacterium | reverse complement strand
TACTGCGTGGCCAGTCCGTCGTCGAAGGTGAGGGTGACCGTCGTGGAAGCCGCCTGCGCCATCGCGCCGCCGCTGAAGCAGCCGATCGCGGTGATGGCCAGGAGCAGGAGCGCGCGCCGCATCGGGTGAGCATCGATCACCGCGGCGTGCTTTTTCCGGCGATCCCTGCCGCGCGCGGGGCGATTCCCTACCCGGTCGCCGTGCGCGTTCCCGGTCCGCGTCCGGCAGCTGCCGGCCCGCCGCGTGCCCGGCGCAGCGCGACGAACGCGGCCACGGCGATCAGGATCTCCGCCGTCGCCTCGAAGATCTCGGTTGCGGCGTGGCCGCCGGAGTAGATCGACGGACGACCCCCGAACAGGTCGGGGATGCGGGCGGCGAGGTGATGCATGGCGTAGCTCGCGATGAAGAGCACGGCCACGCCCAGCGGCGCCACGGGCAGGACGGCCGACAGCCGCGCGCGCCACCGCCACGAGGCGAACGCGGCGAGCGGCACGAGGACGAACAGCCCGAGCCATCCGAGGCTGAACAGCCGGTCCATGTCGAAGAGGCCGTGGAAGAGGTTCAGGTTGTGCAGGTCCGTCTCGTTCTGCGCGTTGACCGCCCCGACGACGGGCGGCGTCCCCCAGCCGAAGAGCCGCTGACCCCAGCTGATCTCCTCCCCGCCGCCGACGAACATCACGAAGCCCAGCAGCAGCAGCGTCCACGGGAGCACCCCGCTCCGGCCGACGGCCCGAGCCCGTCGGCGTGCGGTCACCCCGGCGGCGGCGTACAGCCCCGTGGCCGCGAACAACCCGATGGCGCCGGACCACTCGAACCACCCGTCCTCCTCCACCAGCTGGTCGACGATGCGCCCGGGCAGCGCGAGCGTCGCATAGGCCAGCGCGATGACGAGGGCGCCAAGCACGACGGGTGCGACTGCGCGCCGCACGAGGGATCCTTCGCGCGGTCGGGACCCGACAGGGATGACGGCTGCGACGGCTGTGGGCATAGGAGCGGTTGTAAACCGTGCCGATTACCGCCGCTGGGGACAGAAGCCCGACCGTTCGGGAGGATCCTCCCTGAAAGAGGCCCGCGTCAGCAGGCTTTCAGCGCGTCAGCTCGGCTCGGCGGCCACGACCTGGCGGCCGAGCAGCGCCCCTTGGTAGGCGAACGGCTGCTCGCGCAGGGCCCGCGTGAAGCGCGGGATCGCGTCGCCGGCAACGGTCCCGCCGTGCATCGCGTGCATCCATGCGGGCTCCAGCGCCTCGATGCGCTCGACGACGTCGCGCACCGGCTGCTCGTGCGCGAAGATCCCCACTGCCCGATAGAAGGCGCACATCGAGTCCCCGAGGTCTTCGGTGACGATCGGCGGTTGGTCACCGGGCTGGATGTACAGGTCGGCGGGGAAGATGCTGCGGGTGGTCTCGTCGAAGAGCATCATGGAGTCCCAGTGGTGGACGTGGGGCGTCTCCAGGAAGCGAAGCCGGTGATGGCCGAGATCGAGGACCTCGCCGTCGCGGTAGCCCTGCGTCTTGCCCTGATAGGCCCAGCCGCCGACGTTGAGATCGATGGAAAGGGCGCTTCCGACCAGCGTCGAGTCGGGCGCCTGCTCCAGGAAGCGGTCCATCCCCCCGCACTCGTCGGCCTCGAAGTGCAGCAGCGCCACGACGTCCAAGCGCGACGGGTCCAGGACCTCCCCGATCGCCTGGTGCACCGCTTCGTAGAGCGGATACATGCCGGTGTGGATGAGCGCCGGACGCTCATCGTCGATCAGGAACTGGTTGAACGTGATGCCGCCGAAGGCCGCAGACCGGCTCGAGATCCGGTAGATGCCGTCGACGATCTCGTCGATCTGCGTGGTGATCTGAGGCCGGCTCATCATGCACGCTCCCCTCGCGGCGCCAGGCTGCCCCCGGCGGTCAAGCGTGCTCTAACCGATCTGTCCCGGCGCTGTCAACCACAGGGCCCCACGCAGATCGTCACCTCGTCCCGGCTGACCGGCGCCCGCTCGTCGGTCTTCTGTCGATGCAGGAGCGGTCGCCAGACGACACC
The DNA here is from genome assembly GCA_025964175.1 of Solirubrobacterales bacterium. Taxonomy (GTDB): domain Bacteria; phylum Actinomycetota; class Thermoleophilia; order Solirubrobacterales; family Solirubrobacteraceae; genus Capillimicrobium. The sequence goes on along the minus strand of JAOPZL010000008.1, from coordinate 10,683 downwards.
CATACCCCCTGGAGGTATGTTAGGCTCCTCTCCATGCATACCCCCATCCGGTATCTCGGAGAAGCGTGATGTCCCAGCCGAACCGCGGATCATGAGCGCGCCGGTCAAGCTCGTCGCGTTCGCCGCGGCCCTGGTGGCGCTGTTCGCGGTTGGCGCCCTGGCCGGCGGCTGGGTCGATCCCTTCAACGACGCCGGCGCCGACACGGCGGATGCGGGTCATGGTGAGCGGGCGATGCCCATGGGCGCCGATCACCGTGCAGATGGATCCTCCGCAGCGCAGCCGCAGATGGTTCGGGGTCTGGGCATCGAGCAGGACGGCCTGCGTCTCATCGTCGAGAACCCGGAGTTGCGCCGCGGGCAGGTCGAGACGGTGCGCTTCCGCGTCGTCGACAGCGACGGTCAGGCGGTGCGCAGCTTCGACGTGCAGCACACCAAGCGCATGCACCTGATCGTGGCCCGCCGGGACCTCAGCGGCTTTCAGCATCTACACCCGACCATGGCCGCGGATGGCACGTGGAGCGCGTCGCTGAGCCTCGCTGCGCCCGGCTCCTACCGCCTCTTCGCCGACTTCGCCCACGACGGGACGGTCGAGACGCTGGCCAGCGACCTGCGCGTCGACGGTCCGGCGGACCTTCAGCCGCTCCCTCCAGCGCAGGCGACGGCGGTCAGCGACGGCGGCTATCAGGTGCGCCTGCAGACGGGCGGCGTGCGCGCCGGCCAGGAGACCGATCTGCGCTTCGCCGTCACGCGGGCGGGACGAGCGGTCCGGCCCGAGCCCTACCTCGGCGCCAACGGGCACCTCGTCGCACTGCGCGATGGGGATATGGCGTTCCTGCACGTCCACCCCAGCGAGCACGCCGGTTCTGACGACGTGGTCGAGTTCATGGCGACCTTCCCGACCACGGGCCGCTACCGCCTGTTCCTGCAGTTCCAGGTCGGCGGTCGCGTCCAGACCGTCGCCTTCACCCAGGAGGCCAGCTAGCCATGGCTGTGCAGACCGACCGAGCGCACGTCGAACTGCCCATCACCGGCATGACCTGCGCGTCGTGCGCCAACCGCATCGAGCGAAGGCTCAACAAGCTGAACGGCGTCAGCGCCACCGTCAACTACGCCACCGAGAAGGCCACGGTGGCCTTCGACGCGGCCGCGGTGGCGCCCGAGCAGCTCGTTGCCGCCGTCCAGGCCGCCGGCTACCAGGCCACCCTCCCCGGACCCCAACCGCAGCGCTCGACGGGTGAGGAGCCGGACGAGGTCGATCCGACCGCTCAGCTGCGCGAGCGGCTGCTGGTCTCGCTGGCGTTGATGGTCCCGGTGCTGGCGATGGCGATGATCGGCCCCCTGCAGTTCGACAACTGGCAGTGGCTGTCGCTGACCCTGGCCGCTCCAGTGGTCACCTGGGGCGCTCTGCCCTTCCACCGGGCGGCCTGGGCCAACCTCAAGCACGCCGCGGCGACGATGGACACGCTGATCTCCGTCGGCGTGCTGGCGGCCTTCGGCTGGTCGCTGTATGCCCTGTTCCTCGGCGATGCCGGCATGCCCGGCATGCGCATGGGCTTTGACCTGATCCCCAGCCGCGGCGGCGGGACCAACGAGATCTACCTCGAGGTCGCCACCGCCGTCACCGTGTTCATCCTCGCCGGGCGCTACTTCGAAGCGCGCGCCAAGCGCCACGCAGGATCAGCGCTGAAGGCCCTGCTGGAACTCGGCGCCAAGGACGTGGCGGTCCTGAAGGCCGACGGCGGCGAGCGGCGCATCCCGATCCAGGAACTCGCCGTCGGTGACCGGTTCGTGGTTCGCCCCGGAGAGAAGATCGCCACCGACGGCATCGTCGAGGACGGCACCTCCGCGGTCGACCAGTCGCTGCTGACCGGCGAGCCGGTCCCGGTGGAGAAGCACCCTGGCGACGACGTCGCGGGCGCCTCGGTCAACGCGGGTGGGCGGCTCATCGTGCGAGCCACCAGGGTCGGCGCGGACACCGCGCTGGCGCAGATCGCGCAGCTCGTCACCGAGGCGCAGACCGGCAAGGCACCGGTCCAGCGCCTGGCCGACCGCGTCAGCGGCATCTTCGTGCCCGTCGTGATCGGCCTGTCGGTCGCCACGCTGGGCTTTTGGATCGGCAGCGGGGAAGGCCTCACCTTCGCGTTCACCGCGGCGGTCGCGGTGCTGATCATCGCCTGCCCATGCGCGCTGGGACTGGCCACGCCGACCGCGCTGCTCGTCGGCACCGGCCGCGGCGCGCAGCTGGGGCTGCTGATCAAGGGCCCGCAGATCCTGGAGTCCACCCGCCGTGTGGACACGATCGTGCTGGACAAGACCGGCACCGTGACCACGGGCAAGATGGCGTTGGTCGAGGTCGTGACCGCGCAGGGCACCGATCGCAAGCAGCTGCTGCGCCTGGCCGGCGCGTTGGAGGACGCCAGCGAGCATCCCATCGCCCAGGCGATCGCCCGCGGCGCCCGCGCCGAGGTCGGCGACCTGCCCATGGTGGAGGGCTTCGTCAACCGCGAAGGCCTGGGTGTCGAGGGCGTCGTCGACGGCCACGGGGTTCAGGTGGGACGACCGTCGCTGATGAGCGACTGGAGCGTTCGCGTGCCCGACGAGCTCGAGGCGGTCAAGCAGGAAGCCGAAGCGCAGGGGCGCACCGCGGTGCTCGTCGCCTGGGACGGTGCCGTGCGCGGCGTGCTGATGGTGGCCGACACCGTCAAGGCGACCTCCGCGCAGGCCATCGCGTCGCTGAAGGCCCTCGGGCTGCGACCGGTGCTGCTGACCGGCGACAACCAGAGCACCGCCCGAACGGTTGCGGCGCAGGTGGGGATCGAGGAAGTCATCGCCGAGGTCCTGCCCGCCGAGAAGGCCGACGTCATCCGCCGACTGCAGGGCGAGGGCCGCGTCGTGGCGATGGCCGGCGACGGCGTCAACGACGCGCCCGCGCTGGCTCAGGCCGACCTCGGGCTGGCCATCGGCACCGGCTCCGATGTGGCGTTCCAGGCCAGCGAGCTGACGCTCGTCTCCGGGGACCTGCGCGCGGCCGCGGACGCCATCCGCCTGTCGCGCGCGACGCTGCGCACGATCAAGCAGAACCTCGGATGGGCGTTCGCGTACAACCTGGCCGCGCTGCCTCTCGCCGCGATCGGGCTGTTGAACCCCTTGCTGGCCGGGCTGGCGATGGCGTTCTCCAGCATCTCGGTGGTCGCCAACGCCCTGCGGCTGAAGCGCTTTCGCTCCGCCTGCCCGTGATGAGCTCGACAATCCTTCAGTGCGCGTGCCCGTGTCCGTCGCCGAGGTCGGCGGGCGGGATGCGGGCGACGAGCATCGCTGCCAGCGTCGTGGTCAGCGGGACCGCGGCGACGAGGCCGATGCAGCCGACGAGCGTCGCGACGATGGGCTCGGCGACGTCCTGCGCGTTGAGCGCGTCTCCGACTGCGACGCCCGATTCACGCAGCACGAGCAGGAGCGGCAGCGCCGCGCCGACGTAGGCCAGCACGAGCGTGTGGATCGTCGCGGACAGGTGGTCACGCCCGACCACGAGGGCCGCGGCGTAGAGACGCCGCGCGCCGAGGCGCGGGTCGGCGCGACGCAGCGCCATGACCGCGGAGGCCTGGGTGACCGCGGTGTCGGTGAGCACGCCGAGCGCGCCGATGACCATCCCCGCGAGCACGATCCCGCTCAGCGACAGGCCCGCGTTCTGCTGGCCGAGGTAGGTCGCGACCTCCCCGGAGTGCCCGTCGAGGTGGGCGACGTGGATGGCCAGCAGCGCGATCAGGCAGATGGCGACCAGGGTCGAGCCGATGCCGAGCGCGGCGGCCAGCGACTGCGCCCCGACGCCGTTGGTCAGCACCAGCGTCACGAACATCACCGCGAGACCGCCGACCAGCGCGACGAGCAGGGCCGACGTCCCGGCGAGGATCGCCGGGACCATGAACGTCGTGACGAGAAGGAGCGACAGACCGACGCCGAGAACGGCCAGCAGCCCGCGCCAGCGCAGGACGACGAGGGCGAACAGCCCGAGCGCGACGGCGAGCCACAGCAGCGCCCCGCGGCGGTCGACGCCGACGAACGCCCAGCGCTCGCTGCCGGCCGGGAGGTTCGCGCCGGCGGGCAGGACGATGCGGCTGACCCGGATGCTGGTGCCTGCTGCGATCGATGGAGTCGCGATGGTCGGGCCGAGGGTGATCGGGACGTCGCCGCGCACGCTGTCGACCGAGACGAGCACCCGGCGGCAGCTCTGGCGCACCGGACCGCCGCAGTCCACCGTCTGCTCGCGCAGCACCTTGGCCGCCACGGTGCGCCCGCCCATCGCCGTCGAGGTCGCGGCACTCGGCCGCTCGGCATGCGGCCAGAGCACCACGAGCCCCACGACCGTCACCAGCGCAAGCGCCACCGCAGCGGCCAGGAGCAGCCGACCGGGCCTCGTTGCGGCCAGCGCCCGTGCCTCTTGCAGCCCGGCGGCTGGATTCGGGCGCCAGCGTGGGGCACGTCGTGGGCGCGGAGCGCGCCGCGGTCGGCCGGCCCGCCGCGTCTCACGCTCGCGCGCGCGTCGATCCTGATCCGCGTGAAACGCGTCGAAGTCGAGGTCGTCGTCGGTCCCGGGGCTCATCCACGGTCGACATTCGCGTGGAAGGACCCGGTCACCTCCATCCCTTCGAAGGATGGGGGTCTCGGGCCGCGGCCAGCGCCAGCGCCGCGAGCAGGATGACGAACGGGTCGATCGGCGTGCGGTAGCGCGGCGTCTCGACGACGAGGAACACGACGCTCAGCAGCATCAGCACCGGCACCGCCCACACGAAGGCAGGCGCGAGCCGAGCGCGACGCGTTGCGCAGCCCGCCAGCGCCAGCGCGCCGAAGACCCAGAAGCAGAAGACGCCGGCGGTCGCCCAGCCCGGCTCGATGCCGATCGTCGCGGCGGTGGCGCGCGAGCGGTGGAGGCCGGCCAGGTCGAGTGTGCGCAGCGTGCTCCACCACCCGACCTCCGCCACGTAGAGCGGGTGGTCGGCGGCGTAGCGCAGCGCCTGCGCGCGCAGCCGGCGCTCCAGTTCGGCCTCGGGCGTCTGGCGGATGCGCGCCCACAGCGAGCGGTAGGCGGCGACGTGCTGGACGCTGCGCCACGACCCGGGATCGCGGCGATCTGTGCGCGCCTCTTCGTTGTACGTGCCGGCCAGGGCCGATCCGAGCTGGGTGGAGACGGGCACGAAGGCGTGCAGGACGACCCCGTTGCGCACCGTCCACGGCGCGACGACGAGCGCCGCGACGACGATCAGCGCCGCCGGCTGGCCGAGCGCTCGCCACGTCCAGCGCGTCCGGCCGTCCCAGGCGGCCACCGCCAGCGGCGCCAGCAACGCGATCGCGTTGGCGCGGGTGAGGATCGCCAGCCCGGCCAGCGCCCCGGCCAGCACGGCGAAGCGGTAGCGCGCAGCGGAGCGCCGATGCTGGACCGCGGCGATCAGCGCGCCGAGCAGGAAGACGTCGAACAGCGGCTCGGAGATGACCGAGCCGCCGACGAGGATCAGCGGCAGGTAGATCGCAGCCAACGCCAGCGCGATGAGCCCGACCCGCCGGCCCCACAGCTGCGCGGCGAGCAGCCCGATCAACGCCACCACGATCGTCCCGATGAGCGACTGGGCGACGCGCGCGACGCGGATGCGGCGCTGTGACGGCGTCTCCTGCACGCCGCCCACGCGGTAGGCCGCCGCGAGCACGTACGGGAAGCCCGGCGGGCGGAAGGCGGTCGGCCGCCCGTGGGCGAGCGTCCTGGAGTAGCCCTCGCCGGCGGCGATCGAGCGGGCGTGGCCGTCGTAGTCGCGCGCGTCGCCGGTCAGCCGGTAGTCCGGCGTGGCGACGACGAACGCGAGCCGCAGTACGAGCGCGACGGCCAGCAGCGCCCACACCGCCGCGCCAAACCGCGGTTGCACGCGCGTCGTCATCTACAGGCGGACGGCCGGTCGTCGCAGCAGCGTCCAGCGGCCCCGGTGCCGGTCGGCGGCGAAGCGCACGAGGACGCCGAGCGTCTGCAGGCCGTAGCGGACGCTCGTCGGGAAGTCGACGCTGGACGCCTCGCGGAAGTAGCGCGTCGGGATCGGGGTCTCGGCCACCCGCGCGCCACGGGCGATGACCTGGGCCAGGATCTGCTGGTCGAAGACGAAGTCATCGGAGTTGCGCAGGAACGGGATCGAACGCAGCAGCCCGGCGGAGAACGCGCGGTAGCCGGTGTGGTCGTCGGACGAGCGGACCCCGAAGACCCGGTTCTCGATCCCGGTCAGCAGCCGGTTGCCCAGCCACTTCCAGCGGGGCATGCCACCGGCGATCGCCCGGTCGGACAGCAGCCGGGAGCCGACGACCATGTCGGCGCGACCGGCGAGGATCGGCGCGACGACCTCCGCCACGAGCGTCGGGTCGTATTGATCGTCGGCGTGGACCATCACGATCACGTCCGCGCCATCGAGCAGGGCGCGGGCGTACCCGGTCTTCTGGCTGGCGCCGTAGCCGCCGTTGGCGGGCCGGCGCAGCACGTCGAGACCGTGCGTCAGCGCGACCTGCACCGTCGCGTCGGGGCTGGCGTCGTCGACGAGCAGGGCGCCGTCAGCGACGTCGACCGCCAGCTCGGCCGCGACCGTGGGGATCGTGCGCGCCGCACGGTAGGCGGGCAGGACGACCTGCACGGTTGCCGCGCCGCCGCGATGGCGCAGCCGCGGCGCGGGCGCGCGCACGACCTCAACACGGTGCGCGAGCATCACGCGCTCGTCGTGCAGCGTCAGGCTGAGCGTTGCACCGGCCGGCAGCCGCGCGGCCGCGGTCTCCAACGGGCGACGCAGGCGGCCCGCCCGCTCGGCCAGCCCGTCCGCCCAGCGCCGCGCGGAGAAGGTGCGCCGCAGCGCCACGTCGGCCGACAGCACGAGGCCCGTCCCGGCCAGCAGCTCGCGCAGCGTGCGGCGCGGGAGCAAGCAGGTGTGCCCGGGCAGGTATCCCCACCAGCGGCTGCCGGCCAGCCGCGCGACGAGCGACGCGGGGTCCGGCGTGGCGACGCACAGCACGCCACCCGGGCGCAGCAGGCGCGCGCAGCGATCGAGCGCGGTGCATGGGTCGTCGAGGTGCTCGAGCACGTCGGCGAGCACCACGACGTCGAAGCCGTCCGGGTCGCTGAACGCCTCCAGCGGCACTTCCAAGACCTCGAGTCCCAACACGCGGCGGGCGTGCTCGGCCGCCGTCGCCGACAGCTCCAGCCCGAGCGGCTCGTAGCCCCGCCGGCGCGCCTCGTCGAGCAGGAGGCCTGGACCGCAGCCGACGTCGAGCAGCCGCCCGGCCGCGGCATGGGGCGCGATCAGGTCCAGCAGGCGGTCCGCCGTGGCGCGCCGGCCGGCCGCCTCGTCGAGATAGGCATCGTCGTGCACGGCGCGGTAGAGCGCGTGCAGCGGAGCGCCGCGCAGCGCGGGCTGCTGGATGGCGCCGCATTCACGGCAGGCCAGCAGCGGGCCGTGCCGTCCGCGCTCGTGGCGCGACGGAGCGAGCGCCTCGGGGCCCAGCGGACCGGCGATGCCCGGCAGATGCGGCCGCATCCCTCCGCCGCAGATGCGGCATGTCGCGTCCAAGTTCATGCCTGTCAGATGCCCCGCAAGCCGGGCCGGATACCTTGATCGTCCCGCCGCTGCCCGGAATCCGTCGGGCGCTTGGCCGCTCCGGGCACGCCGAGCCGCCCGTGACCGAGATACGGCTCGCGCGGCAACTGCGCGTCTGTCCACCTCGCCACCACTCACTCCCCGGCCGGGGGGTGTGGCGTGGCCGTCGCGTGGCCGATGACGGGGTGACTATGTCCGCTCGTGTCCGGTCTGTCGCCCGCATCCTGCTGCTGTTCGCCCTGGGGCTGCTGATCGCCGTGGTCGCGCACGTCGCGACCAACGCCGGCGCCGCGGCGTGGGATGCCGCGGTGCAGCGGTGGATCTACACGCTGATCCTGCTGCTGTGTTCGTCGGTCTGCCTGCTGCGGGCGGCGTCCCGGTCTCCGCAGCGCGTGGCCTGGGCCCTCGTGGCGGTGGGGTTGGCGCTGTGGTCGGCGGGCAGCATCCGCGTCTGGGCCCTCGACGACGTGTGGCAGCTCACCGCAGCTCGCATGTGGCTGCCCGAAGCGCTGTGGATCTGCCTCTATCCATTGGCGTACGTCGCCATCGGGCTGATGGCGCGCGAGCGGCTGCGCGGCGTGGGGGCCGGGCTGTGGCTGGACGGCGTGGGCCTCGCCCTGGCGCTGGGGGCGCTGGCGAACGAGCTGCTGATCGCGCACATCGTCCGGCGCACTCCCGGCGCGAACGCCACGACCGCCGTGCCGGCGCTGGTGTTCGCCCTGAGCGACGCCGTCCTCGTGACCATGATCGCGGGCACCGTGACGCTGCTGGGCTGGCGCGTGGGCAAGACGTGGGGCCTGCTCGCGGCGGGATTTGCCATGTTCGCCGTGGCGGACGCCATCTACACAGCGCAGATGGCAGCAGGCACCTACGCCGCGGGAACGGCCGTTGACATCGGGTGGCTGGCGGGTGCGTTCCTCATCGCAGCCGCAGCTATGAGCCACGACCACGCTCCCGCACGGCCGCGAGACGTGACGGGCACTGGGACGATCGCCGTGCCGATCGTCACCGGCGCGGGCCTCGTCGCCATCCTGACCAACGGCGCGCTGAGCGACGACAACACCGCCTTGGTGGCGCTGGCGGGCCTCGGGCTCAGCGCCGTGGTGGCCCGTATGGCGCTCACCTTGGTCCACAACCGCCGTCTGCTGCGCTCCAGCCGCGAGGAGGCAGCGACCGATGCGCTGACGATGCTCGGCAACCGACGCCGTCTCATCCTCGACCTCGAGGAGGCCCTCACCCAAGACGACGGAGGACCCTCCGCGCTCGCGCTCTTCGACCTCGACGGCTTCAAGGGCTACAACGACGCCTTCGGACATCCTGCCGGCGATGCGCTGCTCGCCCGCATCGCACGAGCCCTCCAACAGGCCCTCGGCGAGCGCGGGGTCGCCTACCGCTTGGGCGGCGACGAATTCTGCGCCCTCTTCCACGCCCAACACGAAAGCGACGCGCACGCGACGCTCGGGCGCCTCGTCACCGCGATGCGCCAGCGCGGCGAAGGCTTCGAGGTCAGCGCCTCGGCCGGCATTGCCTGGCTTGGCTCCGGGACGGATCCCTCGGCCGCGCTCGGCCTCGCCGACCGGCGCATGTACGCCGCCAAGCAGCACGCGACGCGCGGCCCGCGACGCCAGACCGCCGACGCTCTCGTAGCGGCCGGCCACGCGCGACATCCCCAGCTCGCCGGCGACGACGACATCGCCGCGCTCGCGGTCTCGGTCGCTCGCCGACTCAACGTTCCAGACCACGCGATCGCCGACATACGCGAGGCGACCCGCCTGCGCGACATCGGCAAGATCGCCATCCCCGACGCCGTGCTCGACAAGCCGGCACCGCTCGATGCCCAGGACTGGGACTTCATGCACCGCCACACCATCATCGGCGAGCGCATCCTCGCCAGTGCCCCCGCGCTGTACGGCGTCGGAGAGATCATCCGCTCAAGCCACGAGCGATGGGACGGCGCCGGCTACCCCGACGGCCGCAAGGGCGCAGAAATCCCGCTCGGCGCGCGGATCGTCTTGGCCTGCGACGCCTACTGGGCGATGACCAACGACCGGCCCTACCAGGCCGCGCGCCTTCCGCACGAGGCGATCGCCGAGATCCGCGACTGCGCCGGGCGCCAATTCGACCCTGTCGTCGTCGAAGCCCTCGCAGACGCCGTCTCCGCGGCCGACCGGCCCGACGGGACCCGTCACGCCGCCTGAGCGATCGCCCGTGCAGATCCGGCGCTGCGCGGCTGACCTAGGCGGCGCGGTGGTGTCGCGACGCACCGTGCTTGCGCGCGTGGTGGTGGTGGCGGTGGTGGCGCACCGAACCGCCGGTGCCCTGCTGGTGGGTCACCCCGTTGACCGTTTGCGTCTGGGTGCCGCCGCCCTGCTGCTGCATGGTGGCGCCCCCCGACTGCGACGGCGTGCCGCCTGCGCACTGCTGTTGCATGACGCCTCCCGGCTGCGGCGGCGACTGCGACGGCGTGCCGCCGCACTGCTGCTGCTGCATGCCAGCGCCGCCGGACTGCGACTGCGTGCCGCCGCCCTGCTGCTGCCTGACCCCGCTTCCCGACTGCGACTGCGTCACGCCGCCGCTGCTTTGCCATTGCGTGTCACCGTTCTGCACCTGGCTGTCGGCCAGCGCGGCACCCGGCAACAGCAGCGCGGCGATGGCGGCGAAGGGGACCTGCAACTGCTTCCTCATCAGAGGGACTCCTCATATCGATGCGGCCCGTCCGCCACATCGTGCCGCCCCACGCCCCGCGACACCACGAAACCGGCGTGCGCGTACGTGCTCACACCAGACGCAGGCCCGGCGCCGGTTCGTCCGCTGACCAGAGCCGGCGGGCGGCGACCGCGGTGTCAGGTCCGCGAGCGCATTGCGCAACGCACGGCAGTGATGGTCACGCGACGGTTGGTGTGCGTCGAGGCGCCGGACGATTGACGGATGGCGAGACGGGCGGTCCCATGGTGGGGGCCGCACGGCGAGGCCAGCGAGATCTGCGCATGGCGGGAGACGTGCACCTTGACCGTGCCGCGGTGGCCGGCGCGGATGGAGAAGCGCGCTGAGCCTACGGCCCGCCCGCCGGCGC
>JAOPZL010000007.1 GCA_025964175.1 Solirubrobacterales bacterium | reverse complement strand
CGCAGATCCTCGACCGCCTCCGGACGCCGCTCGGCAAACAGCGCGGTCAGCTCATCCTCACTCAACCAGCCGCCGTCGCGGCCCTTGGCGATCGCGCCGGGCACCAGGTCGTGGCGGATGACCCGCTCCTCGCGGCGGCCGCTGCCGCGACGCGGGATGAACGACCAGTACTTCGTCTTGACGACATCCAGCACGCCCTGGGCCATCCACGCGCCATCCAGATACTGCGGATAGGCACACAACCGCTCCGTCAACGCATACCCCAACGGCTGCAGCGTCTTGCGAACCTTATGCGGCGACGGAAACGGATGCTCCGGGGAGATGTGATCCCCATTCGCCGACAGCCCGCCCAGATCGGTCGCGCCGGCGGCGATCAGCTGCGGCCACCAATCGGCCAGGTTGGGCGGGATCTGAATCCCCACCCCGGGCAACAGCTCCTGCGCGATCGAGACGAGATCGATCATCTCCTCAATCGACACCGGACTCGCCCAATCGGGCAGCGGCAGATCGGGATGCTGATCCAGCCCGGTGCGCCAATAGCGCTCCGACGCCTCCGTCGCGACCTGCGCCGGCTCCTCGCCGTAGTACTTCCGATGGGGCACGAAGTTCTGCAGGATCACCTCCTGCAGATGCCCGAACTCCTCATGCGCACCCGCCAACGCCCGCAACGCATCGATCCGATCGCCCGGCGTCTCCCCAATCCCCACCAAAATCCCCGACGTAAACGGAATCCGCAGCGCCCCCGCATCACGGATCGTCTGCAACCGCAACGCCGGATCCTTCGTCGGCGACCCCTCATGCGCCACCAGATCGGGACGCATCGACTCCAACATCAGCCCCTGCGACGCGGTGACCTCGCGCAGCCGCTCCAGGTCAGCGAAGGACAGCGCGCCGAGGTTCGTATGCGGCATCATCCCCCGCTCCAACGCCCGCTCACACGCCCAGATCACATACGAGACGAAGTCCTCGTGGCCGAACTCGGCGAGCTTCTCACGGACCCCAGGATGGTGACCGGGCTCATCCCCCGTCAGAACCAGCAGCTCCTTGACCCCGCGCCGCGCCGCCCGATCAATCATCTGCTCCACATACGCCGGAGCATGCAAATGCGCCTGATGCGTCTGAAAAGCGCAGTACTTGCAATGCGACACACACGTACGCGACAACGAAAGCGTCACATTGCGCGAAAAAGTCACCCGACGCGTCATGGACGGAACCTTACCGAGGCCCCCTCCCCGACTCCCGATGGTGCCGCGCAGCGACGCGGCTAGCCTGCCTGACCATGCGCGAGGTTCGCTCGATCTGCGTCTACGCCGGCTCCAGCCCCGGTGCCCGACCAGCCTACGCCGATGCGGCGGCCGAGCTCGGGCGCCTGCTCGCGGAGCGATCGATCCACGTCGTCTACGGCGGCGGCGCGGTCGGCCTCATGGGCGTGCTCGCCGACGCCGCGATCGAGGCCGGCGGGACGGTCACCGGGATCATCCCGCGCACCCTGATGGAGCGCGAGGTCGGCCACGGCTCGCTCACCCACCTGGTCGTCGTCGAGTCGATGCACGAGCGCAAGCTGGCGATGGCCGAGAACGCCGACGCGTTCATCGCGCTGCCCGGCGGGATCGGCACGGTCGAGGAGCTCGTCGAGGCGCTGACCTGGACCCAGCTCGGCGTCCACGACAAGCCCTGCGTCATGCTCGACGTCGAGGACTACTGGGCGCCGCTGGCGGCGTTCATGGACCACGCGGTCGCCGAGCGGTTTCTGCGCCCCGAGCACCGCGAGATGCTGCTGAACGCCGCGACGCCGACGGAAGCCCTCGGGGCGATCGAGGACTGGACGGCCCCTACGGTCCCCAAGTGGATCGACCGCGACGAGACATGAGCGCGCCCATGATGCGGATCCTGGCAATCCTTCTCACCGTGCTCTGCCTCCCGGTGCTGATCGCCGGCTGCGGAGCCGACCCGTCCAACGGGCGCCCCGATCGCGGCGCCACGCTGCTGCTCGACTTCACCCCCAACGGCGTGCACGCCGGGATCTACTCGGCGATCGCCCGCGGCTACGACGCGGCCGAGGGCGTGCACCTCAGGGTCCGCCAGCCCGGGTCCTCCACCGACGCGGTCAAGCTGCTCACCGCGGGCAAGGTCGACTTCGCCGTGATGGACATCCACGACCTCGCGCTGGCCCGCGAGAAGGGCAGCGACGTGGTCGGCGTGATGTCGATCGCCCAGCGCCCGCTGGCCGCCGTCCTCGCTCAGCCGGGCACGAGGACGCCGCGCGCGCTTGAGGGCAAGCGGGTCGGCGTGACCGGGCTTCCCTCCGACGACGCGGTCCTGGACTCGATCGTCAAGGGCGCGGGCGGGGATCCGGCGCGGGTGCGCAAGACGACGATCGGCTTCAACGCCGTGGCGTCGATGATCGCCGGCAAGGTCGCCGGCGCGACCGCCTTCTGGAACGTCGAGGGGCTCGCGCTGAAGGCGAAGAAGCCGGGCGTGCGGGAGTTCCGCGTCGACGAGTACGGCGCGCCCGCCTATCCCGAGCTCGTCTTGGCCGTGAACCGCACGACGCTGCAGGACGCGCCCGACCTCGTCCGCGCCACGGTCACCTCCTTGCGCCGCGGCTACGGCTTCACCCTCAACGACGCGGATTCCAGCGCCTCCGATGTCGTCGCCGAGGTCCGCGGCGCCGACCGCGCCCAGATCCTCGACGAGATCAACGTGCTGACCGCGGTCTTCCTCGGGCCGACGAACCACCCGGGCGGCCTGGATCGCCCGGTCCTTGACCAGTGGGCGGCCTGGGAGGCGCGGTTCGGGATCACGCGCCGGCCGCCGGACGTCGCCAATGCCTTCGTGTTCACCTACGCGAACGCGAAGATGGCCTCCGACAGCACGTACTGAGCCGTCTGAGCGCCCGCTGTGAGGCGCCTGGGAAGCGCGGCCCGAGCCTTACCGGGAGGCGACGGGCCGGCTGACATGGTCGTGGTCGTACCCGACCAGAAGGGAGATCCCAGATGGATCAGGACCAGGACGACCAGGTCGAGCACCCGCAGCCGCAACGGTCGCGAGCGCGGCTCGTCGCCGGTGCCGCGGCCGCGGCGGCGGTGTTCGCGATCGCCGGCACGGCGATGGCGGCCAGCGGGAGCGGGAGCAGCGCCAACACCGCGAGTCCCGCAGCCGACGGGTCAGCCCCGTACGGGCAGACGCAACCGTACGGCGGCGCGGCGCAGGGCGGCACCCCGCCGGCGCAGCGCGGCAGCGGGGACCACAGGGGGCCGTGCCCGAACATGGGCGGCGGCGGGTCCGGCTCGAGCTCCGGCTCCAGCTCGGGATCGTCGACCAGCTCGACGACGACCGCGCCGACGGTGTAGCGAGCGCGGCCTGGCGTGTGAGGCGTGGGCTGCGGCCCGCGCCTCCGCGCCTACTGCGCGCGGAGCTTGCGGAACTCCTCGCGCACCGACTCGGGCCGGCCCCACATCTGGGTGACCTCGACCCGCCCGGCGCGCACCTCGCGCAGCACCAGCTCGCCTTCGATCTCCGCGTTGTCCAGCAGCTTCAGCGTGCCGTGGACCACGGGCGCGGCCGCGGCGTGGCCGAAGCGGTGGGCGACGAGCAGGCGCCAGTGCCACTCGCTCTTGGAGAGCGGCTGCGCGTTGCACGTCACCAGGTAGGTGGCGGTCTCGATGTAGCGGCTGACGTCGCGGATCCGCAGCTCGAGCTCGAGGTCCGACCAGTCGTCGGGCAGCGAGTCGACGATGGACTGGAATTCGTCGGCGAGGGGCATCGCGGAAAAGGGTACCGCCCGGCTCAGCCGAAGAAGGTGTCGAACAGCAGGAACGCGTTCAGCGCGATGATCAGGCCCGCCACGGTGAAGGCGACGACCGTCGTCAGCCGCCGGTTCACGAGCGCGCCCATGACCTCCTTGTTGCGCGTCAGCAGCACGAGCGGGACGAGCGCGAACGGGATCCCGAAGGAGAGCACGACCTGGCTGAGCACCAGCGCCTGGGTCGGGTTGACGCCGATCGCCAGCACCACGAGCGCCGGCGTCATCGTGATGAGCCGGCGCAGCAGGAGCGGGATGGTCCGCGCGATGAACCCCTGCATCACCACCTGCCCGGCGTAGGTGCCGACCGACGAGGAGGCGAAGCCGGACGCCAGCAGCGCGAGGGCGAACGCGATCGCCGCGGGCTTGCCGGCGAGCTCCTGGAACCCGGCGTATGCGCCGTCGATCGTGTCGATGGCCGACAGGCCGCTGCTGTGGAACAGCGAGGCGGCGATGATCAGCATCGCCATGTTCACCAGCCCGGCGGCGCCGAGGGCGATGAGGATGTCGATGCGGCCGATGCGCATCAGCTGCAGCCTCTCGCGGTCGTCGCGCGCCTCGATGCGGTTCTGGGTCAGCGCGGAGTGCAGGTAGATGACGTGCGGCATGACGGTTGCGCCGAGGATGCCGGTCGCCAGCAGGATCGAGTCGGTCCCGGCGAACGAGGGGACGAAGCCCTTCGCCGCCGCGCCGGGGTCGAATCCGATGCGCAGCGTGTCGTAGAGGAACCCGAGCAGGATCACGCCGAGCATCCCCGTGATGACGAGCTCGAAGCGGCGGTACCCGCGGGCCTGGAGGCCGAGGATGCCGAAGGCGACGACGGCGGTGATCAGCCCCGCGGGCAGCAGCGGGATGCCGAAGAGCAGGTTCAGCGCGATCGCCGCGCCGATGAACTCCGCCATGTCGGTCGCCATGGCGATCAGCTCGGCCTGGATCCACAGCCCGATGGTCACGGCCTTCGGGAACCGCTCGCGACAGAGCTCGGGGAGGTTCTTGCCCGTGGCGGTGCCGACCTTCGCCGACAGCCCCTGGATGAGCATCGCCATCAGGTTCGCCGCGAGGATGACCCACAGCAGCAGGTATCCGTACTTGGCGCCGCCGGAGATGTTCGTGGCGAAGTTGCCGGGGTCGACGTAGGCGACGGCGGCGACGAAGGCGGGCCCGAGCAGGGGCAGCGTGCCGCGGATGCGCCCCCGCCGGCGCAGGAGCTCGAGCGGGCTGGGCGGCAGCGCGGCGGGGTCCGCCGGCTGCGGCAGCGTCGCGCTCGCGCCGGGGGGCGGGTTCATGGTCGCAGCGGCCCGAGCTCGACCCGCATCGCCCGGGCGAGCGAGCCGCCCAGCACGTGCACGTCGACCTGCTCCCCGAAGCGCGCGAACACCGGCCCGTCGAAGGGCTGCTTGTCGACGATCTCGAACGCGGCCCCCGGTCGGATGCCGCGGTCGTCGAGGTAGCGCAGCATCGAGGGATCGGAATCCGAGACGCGGACGAAGATGCCGCACGCCCCCGGCTCGAGCTCCTGGAGCATGGTGCGCGGCCCCTCGTCGATGGTCAGATCGCGTGTGGGGATCGGATCTCCATGGGGATCGTGGGTGGGGTCACCGAGCTTGGCCGCGATGAGATCCTCGAGCTCCTCGGAGAGGACGTGCTCGAGCACTTCGGCCTCGTCGTGGACGCGGTCCCAGGGCACGCCGAGCTGCTCGGCCAGGAACAGCTCGAGCAGGCGGTGGTGGCGGATGACCTCCAGCGCGACGCGGGCGCCCTCCTCGGTCAGCTGGACCCCGCGGTAGGGAACGTGGCGCACGAGCCCGAGGGAGTCGAGCTTCTTCACCATGTTCGACGCCGAGGCGGCCGTCACGCCGAGCCGATCGGCGATCGCGTTGTTGGAGACGGCACCGCCCGCGGTCCGCCCCTCCAGGGAGTAGATCGCCTTGGCGTAGTCTTCGACGGCGGAGGTCACGCTGTCCATGAGTCCGAGTTTAGCCATGACTGAAACTGAAGTTCAAGTCGTCCACGAATCGGTTGGCCTGGTCGACCGGTCCGAACGCGGGAAGCTCGCGCTGAGCGGCCCCCAGGCCAAGGAGTTCCTCACCGGCCAGGTGACGAACGACGTGATCGGGCTGGAACCCGGAACCGGCTGCTACGCCGCGTTCCTCACGCCGAAGGGCAAGATGCGGGGAGACCTGCGGATCCTCGACCTCGGCGACGAGCTGTGGCTGGACACCGAGCGCTCCACGCTGCAGGCGCTCTTCGACATGATCCGCCACTTCAAGATCGGCTACGACGTCGAGCTGCACAAGCGCACGGTCCAGCAGGGGCTCCTGTCGCTGGTCGGCCCGCGGGCCCGTGAGGTCGCCTCCGCCGAGCTGCTGCCGTCGGCGGAGCACAGCTCCATGCGCGCGCGCCGCGGCGGCGCCGAGGTCGTGCTCGTCGCGACCGCCGACGGGATCGACGCGATCATGGCGGCCGAGGACGTCGACGCCGTGCGGGCCGCGTTCCTGCAGGCCGGGGCGGTCGCGGTCGGCGAGGACGCGGCCGAGCTCGTGCGCGTCGAGTCCGGGCGCCCCCGCTACGGGCTGGAGCTCGATGACTCGACGATCCCCCAGGAGGCGGGGCTCAACGACCGCGCCGTCTCGTTCACCAAGGGGTGCTACGTCGGCCAGGAGACGGTCGCGCGCCTCTTCTACAGGGGCAAGCCCAACCGCCACCTGCGTGGACTGCGGCTGGACGGCGCGAGCGCCGCCGCCGTCGCTCCGGGCGACGTGCTGCGCCTGGGCGAGCGCGAGGTCGGGCGGCTCGGGACGGTGGCCGACTCCCCCGCGCTGGGCGCCGTGGCGCTGGCCGTGGTCCGCCGCGAGGCCGAGCCCGGCACGACGCTGACGGTCGGCGAGGCGGGGGCGACGGCGACGGTCGTCGAGCTTCCCTTCCCGCGGGGCTGAGCGGGCGGGCCGGGGCCGCCGAGCCCGGTCAGCTGGAGCCCAGGCCCCAGACCATCGCGACGGCCACGACGAGCAGCCAGCAGGCGACGTTGATCGTCCAGCACACGACGACGGGGTCGACGTCGGAGCGCGAGGGGATCCGCTCCCGGAGCACCGTGAGCCGGTCGCGCAGGCCCGGCGGGGCGGCGAACGGGTCCTCGTCGGGGTGCAGCTGGCGCTCGAGCGCGAGGCGGGCGGTGGCGAGCCGCTCGGCGGTGTTGAAGGAGCGGGCCGTCGCCGATGGGGCCGGCGGCGCCAGGGCGAGGACCGGCGAGGGCGCGCAGGCGCCGATCGCGCGGCGCACGATGATCGTCTCCGGCGCGGGATCGGCCTCGGGGACCGAGATCAGCACGGGCGGGTCGAGACCGCGCTCGACCGCGTCGATCAGCGTGGACAGGTGGTCGTGCATCGCCCGCAGGCGGGCGCGGTACACGTGCAGGGGCTCGTCCGCCTGCGGGAGGAAATCCGCCTTCGGGACGATGCTCAGCCCCGGGGCGAGGACAGAGGGACCCTGGCTCATCGCCGCGACCTAAGCAGGGGTTCCGCACCGTGCCCATCGAACGTTCGTCCAGACGGGGAAGATCCTCCCCTAGCCGCGAGCAAACGTGGCGAGTTGCCGCTCTGTGGGAAGCGGATCCAGCGCCAGGGCGGGCGGGTCGTTCGCGGCGATCCACCCGGCGACGATGCGCACCTCGTCGACCTCGTCGGCGGGAACGTGGGTCGCGGGGCAGGTCGGCGACCAGCGCCGCAGCGCCTCGCGGGTGCGCGCGTGGACGTCGGACTCGGCCGCACCGGCGGGCTGGGCGGGCCGGCTGGGTCGGGCGGGGTCGCTGGGCTGGGCGGGCC
>JAOPZL010000427.1 GCA_025964175.1 Solirubrobacterales bacterium | reverse complement strand
CCGGCGGACGAGGGCCCCGGGGGCCCGCCGCTGCACGCCTCGGGCGGGTTGCTGGCGGCGGAGTAGGACTCCAGCAGGGTCCGGAGGTCCGCGGCGACCTCGTCTCGCTCGTGACGCAGCTGGGCGGCCGTGACCCGGATCACCCGGATGCCGGCGGCCTGAAGCTTGCGATCGCGGGCGCGGTCGCGCTCGTAGGCGGTCCTCGTCCGGTGCGTGGCCCAGCCGTCGCACTCGAGGTCGACCCGCGCGTCGTCCCAGTACAGGTCGAGCTCCTCGCCCCCGACGGAGCAGTTCACCGCGGGCGCCGGCAGGTCGTGTTCCTGCACGAACGAGATCGCGATCCGCTCCAGCTCCGAGCGGGTGAAGTGGGGCTCGGGGCGGAAGGCCCGCAGGGCGGCGCGGAGCGCGGAGACGCCGCGCCGGTGGTGCGCGCGCCGGAGGACGGCATCGATGGCGACGAGATCGATCAGCCCGAGGAGCTCAGCCCGTTCGATCGCCTTCTCCAACCGTGACGGCGGCAGCACCGCGGCCAGGTCCAGCAGCGTCCGCGCGGCGGTCGTGATCGGAACGCCGTCGAGCACGGTGACCTCGTCCGGATGCAGCCGGCAGCGATGCACCTCCACCGTCGTGATCCGCCGGCCGCCGCCGGATGCCGTGACCTCATGGCGGCTGCGGTGGTTCACGCACAGCTCCCAGGCTTCCCCGGCCGACCGGTGCGACAGGAACGCTCCGGGGCCGCAGGCCAGGACGGCGGCGAAGCGGTACGCGACCGGCCGTACAGCGGTGTGGGCGGCGGCGTAGACCCCTCGATGCAGCGGCACGAGCCGGCCATCGCCGAGCCGCCGGTGGACCGCCGAGCGGCTCAGCCCAGCATCGAGCAGCTGCTGCCGGCCAACGACGCCGTGCTGTCGTGCGGCGATTTCCGCCACCCTCGCGTCGAGGTTGTCGAGGAGGGCCCGCTGAGCGGGCCTTTCTCGACATCCTCGTCCGGCGGCGGCGGGCGAAGGGCTCCGGATCTCGACCATGACCGCACGATCCCCGCAGCCCCGTCACCGAACAAGACGCGTTCGTCATCGCTTCGCGTCGCCTCCTGCTCCCGAGTCCGCGCTGCCGTCGTCGGCGATCGCGACGACGGCAGCGGGACCGGCCCCGCCCTACTTGCGGTTCGGGCGGTGCCCGGAGAAGGACAGCACCTGCTGGATCCCGCTCGGGCGGTTCGTGTAGCGGATGGTCGTCTGCAGCAGGCCCGGAGCGAAGGTGATCCGCTCCGCGTCGGCGTCGGACGTCCAGGCCGCAGGATCCTCGCCGCCCTGCGCGGCCGCGAGCTCGGCGCCGGCGTCCTGGAAGGCCTGCCACAGCGACGCGCGGCACGCGCTGAGGTCCCCGGCGCCACAGAACCTGGTCGAGAACGGCGACGAGAACGTCGTCCCGGCCAGCGAACGCAGGTCCTTGTCGACGTAGTTGATGCGGCCTCCGGTGAAGCCGCCCTTCGTCGAGTTGGTCACGCCCTCCAGGTCGGAGAGCTGCGCCAGCTGCGGCCCGAGCACCGGCGCCAGGACGGCGTCGGCGATCTTCGGGTACAGCGTGTCCATGATCGTCGCCGCGGCGCCCGCGTCGATCTTGCCGTCGAGGTCGCGGTCCAGGCGGGAGGAGCCCTGGGCGCGCCACGCGTTGAGCAGGTCCAGCATCTGCTGGGACCGGGCGCTGGGCGCGGCCGAGCCCGACAGCACGGCGTTGATCCCGTCCATGACGGTGCCGTCCACGCGGATGTCCTGCGTCGCCGCCGCGTTCATCGCCGAGACGACCGTGGCCAGCGACTGCGTCTGCTGCTTGGCCAGCCCCGCGCGCAGCATCTGCACGCGCTGGATCGAGCCGTAGGTCCACTCGGAGTCCGACGAGCCGAAGTCCTTCGCCGGCTTGTTGTTCCAGTTGACCAGCGTTCCCGAGGCCGGGTTGGCCTGATGCGGGTGGGCCATCGGCTTGAGCAGGCCCTTCCACTCGTACTGCCCCGTGCCGATCGTGGGCAGGCGCGGGTCGACCCGCGGGTCGCGGATCGGCAGCGCGCCGGCCGAGTAGGTGGCGATGTTGCGGTCGTCGGCGTAGCCCACGTTGAACGTGAACGGCGAGGTCGCGGCCGCGGCGTAGAACGACTTCAGGCCGGTGACCTTGCCGTCGGTCATGCGCTTGAACATCAGCTGCCAGAGGATGTCCTTCCCGTGGCTGGAGCGATCGAACGAGATCGCGACGCGCTTGCCGCCGGAGGTCGCGTACCCGAGCACCGGGCCGTGGATGGTGGTGCGGTAGTCGATCCTGCCGACACCGGCGACGGTGCCCGCCACGATGTGGCCCATCGTCCGGCACTTGCCCTTGTAGAGGTACTTCACGTCGGAGCCGCCGCACAGCGTCTCCACGAACTGGTCGTTGGTGTCCGACCCGGCCGACGTGAGCGTCCACGCGAAGTCGGGACCGCGCCCGATCAGCAGGTTGCCCGCGCCGCCCGGCATCGCCGCGCCGCGCGCCTCGATGCCCGGTGCCTTGAGGTCCATCTCCAGGGTCAGGCCGGGGTAGTAGTAGCCGATCTGCGGGCCCGCGACGAACAGCGGGTGGCCGGTGTTGGAGTGCTTGCCGTCGACCAGCAGGAAGTTCGACATGTTCTGGTGGGACCGCGAGGCGTTGGCGATGGCGCGCGTCCCGGCGCTGTTCATCGACCCGTTGTCGATGATGGCGTTGCCGGTCGGGTTGGCCGGCACCTGCTCGTAGGGGAACGACGTGTCGATCGTGACCGGTGCGTCCTGGTCGAGGTGCTCGGTGAGGTCGTTCCACACGGTCTTGCCCTGCGCCGCGCCGAGACGGGTCTGCAGCGCGTCGAGCAGCTCGGAGCGGCGCGTCTCGTCGCCGCCGCCCTGACCGAAGATCTGGCCGGCGAGCGCGTTGAGGGAGTAGACGTCGACGCGCGTCCACGGCGTCTGCGTGGACTTCGACTGCTTCAGGTATGCGTTGAACCCGAGGACGTACTCGTCGATGTCGGCCAGCACCGCACGGCCCTCGGCGCCGCGCGCCTTCAGCGCAGCCGTCTGCTTGCGGTTGATGATCGCGTCGGCCTGCCGGGTGACGGTGACCGCCTTGAGGCCGGTGACGAGCGAGAAGGCGTTGATGCCCGGCGCGTCGAGCGCGGCCATGCGCGCGGGGTAGCGGGCCTGGGCGAGGAGCAGCCCGCGATCCTCGGCGAGAACCCAGCCGGCGGCCCAGTCGAGGTCGAGGCGGTTGCGACCGGTGATGTGCGGCACGTTGAAGCGGTCGCGCACGATCTCGATCCCCGGGTGGGGCACGGTCTCGTTGCGGCACGGGCACGAGTCGGTCGCGCCGAAGCGCTCGGACTTGAAGACCTTGACGAGGTCGCCGTCGGTGACCTGATCGAACAACGGTGTGAGCGCGTCGTACATCTTGGCCTGCTCATCGGCGCCGGCGGGGACGGGAACGGACCCGAACTGGCCGGAGGGGATGATGTTGAGCGCGGTTGCGGCATAGTCCTTCGCCGACGCGCTCGCGGGAACGAGCATGAGACCCGCAACGGCTGCGGTGACCCATGCCCGAGTGGGGCGGGACATGAACGGCAACGTACTACTGAACGTTGACGTCTGGCGGCGCCGGGACTAAGGTGACGGGTGCGTCACCTTTGATCACCACGGGAGAGGCTCGCGCATGTCGACCACGCTGCCGCGCTGCGCCGTCATCGGGGCGGGCTCGTCCGGCATCACCGCGTCCCTGGCCGGCCGGTACCGGCCGCCGGCCCGCGCCGCGATGGCGGCCGACATCCGCGAGGATCTCGCCGAGATGCGCAAGCGCCACATCGCCTCCAAGCGGCACACCATCCAGGTCGACTTCGAGGGCTACCTGCGCGACCTGGACCGCGAGCGCAAGGCCGGCGCCCAGCGCGCCGCCGCCGCCGCCGGGTTCGTGCCGCCGCTGCCGCACCGTCGACCGGCCGTCCCCGCGTGAGCGCGGGCGGGGAGCTCGGCCGGC
>JAOPZL010000422.1 GCA_025964175.1 Solirubrobacterales bacterium | reverse complement strand
CGGCGCCCCTCGCCCCGCGCGCGCCGGGTCCGCTGAGCTACACGACCCTCGCCGCCTACCACCGCTGCGGCTACCGCTTCTACGTGCAGCGCGTGATCGGCCTGCCCGACCGCCCCGTCCCGCCGCAGCTGATGGCCGAGCTGGCCGACCGGGCGCAGCGCGAGGCGCGGGAGCGGGGTCCGGCCGTCAGCCTCGACCCCCGCGTGCGCGGCGTCGTCGTCCACGCCCTGCTCGAGGACGAGGAGCTCACGCCCGACGCCCAGCGCATCCGCCGGCTGGCCGCGGGCGAGGGGGCGACGGACCTCACCGACGGCGACGTCGACGACGTCCAGCAGCTGCTGCGCGCCTTCGCCGCCAGCGGGCCCGCGCGCCGCCTCGCCGCTGCCCGCCGCGTCCGCCGAGAGCACGAGTTCGCCTTCACGCTCGGCGAGCTGCTGCTGATCGGCGTGCTCGACGCCCTGGCGGTCGAGGCGGACGGCACGTGGCTGGTCGTCGACTTCAAGACCGACCGCCTGGAGGATCCGGCCGCCGACCTCGAGGCGCTGGTGCGCCGCGACTACGGCGTCCAGCGCGCGCTCTACGCGCTCGCCGCCCTGCGGGCGGGGGCGCAGCGGGTGGAGGTCGTCCACCTGTACCTGCAGTCCCCGGACGCGCCGGCGACGGCGACCTTCACGCCGGCCGACGAGCCGCAGCTCACCGCGCAGCTGTCACGGCTCACGGAGCGGCTGGCCCGCGGCGAGTACCCGTTGACCGCGCACCCGCACGCGGGGCTGTGCGCGACCTGTCCGGCGCGCGACGGCCTCTGCCCCTACCCGCCGCAGCGGACTCTGGCGCCCGACGCATCGGCCGAGAAGCCGGTGACCTGACCGGTGGCGCTCAGTCTCCGGGCAGCAGCGCGTGACCGTCGCTGACCGCCTGGGCCACGCTGATCACCGACGCGCTGGTCGACCTCGCGTGGCCGCGCAGGCGGTCGAACGCCTCGCGCTCGCCCACCGCATGACGCTCCATCAGGATCCCCTTGGCGCGCTCGATCGTGCCCCGGCGCTGCAGCGCGGTCTCCAGCTGATCGACCTGCTGCTCGAGCGCGCGGCGCTCGGCATGGCGGTGCATCGCGACCTCGATCGCGGCCTGCACGCCGTCGGCGTCCGTCGGCCCCGCGAGCGCGTCGATCCCACGCTCGGCGGCGGCGGAGGCGAACCCGGCGTCGAAGTCCGGCACGAGGGCGATCACCGGTCCTGAGGCGTAGGCGGCGATCTCCTCGATCATCTCCAGGGCATGCTGAGGATCGTCGTGCAGGACGACGACGGTGACGTCGGGATCGTCGGCGGCGACGCGTTCGGCGGCCTCGCGCAGCCCGACCGCGAGGGACGTCACCTCATGGCCCAGCCCAGTCAGGAGGTCGACCGTCGTGGCCAATGCCTCCCGGTCCTCATCGGCCGCCAGGATCCGCAGACCCTGCTCGATTCCATCCGTGGTGCTCACGCAGGAGTATCCTGCCATGTTGAGTCGGCCCAGACCCCCGTCGTCTCGCTTTCGTCGCACCCCAGCCATCCGGTGCGGCACCGACCACGAGTCAGCGAGCGACCCACCATATCCATCGAGCCTGAGGCCGACCCCGGACGTCATCCCGACGATGCCCTCTTCGCCGCGGCCCGCGCGGGCGATCCCGCCGCGCGCCACGCCCTGGTGAAGCGCTTCCTGCCGCTCGCCCGCCAGCTCGCGCGCCGCTACCAGCGCGCCGAGGAGCCCCTGGACGACCTCGTCCAGGTCGCCTCGCTCGGGCTGCTGAAGGCGATCGACCGCTTCGACACGAGCCGCGAGGTCGCGTTCTCCAGCTACGCCGTGCCGACCATCCTGGGCGAGCTGAAGCGTCACTTCCGCGACAAGACCTGGGCGGTCCGCGTGCCGCGCGACCTCCAGGAGCTCGCGCTGAAGGTCGAGCGCGCCGTCGGCGAGCTGTCGCGCGACCTGCACCGCCCGCCGTCGGTGGACGAGATCTCACGGCACGTCGGGGCCGGCGCGGAGCAGGTCCTCGAGGCGCTGGAGGCGGGCGGTGCCTACCGGGCGAGCTCGCTGCAGGCGCCGCGGCTGGCCGAGGACGAGGGTGGCGAGACGCTGGGCGACGCGGTCGGTGGCGACGACCGCGGCTTCGGCCTGGCCGAGGACCGCGCGACGCTGGACAGGCTGCTGCGGGGCATCGGGCCGCGCGAGCGCGAGGTGCTGCGCCTGCGCTTCGTCGAGGACATGACGCAAGCGGAGATCGGCGAGCTGATCGGCGTGTCGCAGATGCAGGTGTCGCGCATCATCCGCCAGAGCCTGGCGCGCCTGCGATCGGTGGCGGGCGAGGGCTGAGGTCCGGCCGCCGCGGACGCGCTTGTGCCCGCGCATGATCGGTGACGGTCCAAGAGGGGTAAGGCGGTGGCGTGGACACGCCATCGGACCGCACGGAGGAGGAGCAGGAGCAGCTCAACCGCCAGCTCGACGAGCTGCTGCAGGAGCTGCGCGTCGCGATGCCGGGCATGCAGATCCTGTTCGGCTTCCTGCTCACCGTCCCGTTCAACCAGCGGTTCGTCCAGGTCACCGACTTCCAGCGCGACGTCTACCTCGTCACCCTGCTCTGCGCGGCGACGGCCGCCGCCTGCTTCATCGCGCCGACGGCCTACCACCGGATCATGTTCCGCCACCACGACAAGCGCCGCCTGATCCGCCTCGCCTCGCGGATGGCCCTCTCCGGGCTCGTCTTCCTCGCCCTGGCCATGAGCGCGGCGGTCCTCCTCGTCACCGACTTCCTCTTCGCCAAGGGCACGACGATCGTCGTGACCGTCGTCGTCGTCTGCCTCTTCGCCTGGCTGTGGTTCGGCCTGGGCATCACCCGGCGCATCCAAGGAGCACGATCCCACTGACCAAGCCCGCGGCGATCCTCGACATCGACGGCACGCTCGTCGACACCAACTACCAGCATGCGCTGTCCTGGTACCAGGCCTTCCGCCAGCACGACGTGCTGCTGCCGGTCTGGCGGATCCACCGCCACATCGGGATGGGCGGCGACCAGATGGTCAAGGCGCTGGCCGGCGACGCCGTGGAGGCCGACCGCGGCGACGACATCCGCGCGGCCGAGGGCGCGCTGTACCTCGCCGCGATCGAATCGACCGAGGCCTTCGAGGGGGCCCGGGAGCTGATCGAGGACCTCAAGGCCGCGGGCCGGCAGGTCGTGCTCGCCTCGTCGGCCAAGGCCAAGGAGGTCGACCACTACCTCGACCTGCTCGACGCGCGCGAGCTCGTCGACTCGTGGACGACGTCGGCCGACGTGGAGCAGACGAAGCCCGCGCCGGACCTGGTGCAGACGGCGCTGGAGAAGCTCGACGGCGACGAGGCGGTGATGATCGGCGACACGCCATGGGACGTCGAGGCCGCCGAGAAGGCGGGCGTCAAGACGATCACCGTGCTGACCGGCGGGTTCTCCGAGCAGGAGCTGCGCGAGGCGGGGGCGATCGCGGTCTTCGAGTCCATCCGGCAGCTGCGAGAGCGCATCGGCGAGACGCCGCTGGGGTAGCGGTCAGACATGGAAATGGAAGTCCCCGACATCTCAGCGCCGCTCGAGGTCCCGCAGCCGGTCGAGCCGTCCACGCCGGCCGTCCCGTCCGAGCCGGTCACTCCCGCGGTCCCGTCGGAGCCGGTCACGCCGGCCGACCCGAGCCCGCCCGAGGAGCCCGCGCCCTCGGCGCCCGAGACCGTGCCGACGGAACCCGATCCCGGCCCGGCACCGGACCCCGAGCCGGCTCCCGATCCCGACTGAGGCGCCGGCGGCCGCGTCCCCGCACGAGCCTCCCGCCGCGTGAGCTCCAGCCGGGGCGCCGGTTTTCCTCGTCCTCACGCGTGGTAGTCGGCGAGGGAACCCTTCATCCGAGCAAGGAGAACGCACCCCATGGCCAACGAGCTCAGCGGCAAGACGATCGCCATCCTCGTCGCCAACGAGGGCATCGAGCAGGTCGAGCTGGTGGAGCCGCGCAAGGCGCTGGAGGCCGCCGGTGCCACCACCCACCTGATCGCCCCCGAGAGCGGCGAGGTCCAGGCCTTCAACCACCTCGACAAGGCCGACACCTTCCCCGTCGACCGCACGGTCTCCGACGCCGAGGCGTCCGACTACGACGGCCTGATGCTCCCCGGCGGCGTCGCGAACCCCGACAACCTGCGCATGCACGAGGACGCCGTCGCCTTCGTCGACGACTTCGTCAACGCCGGCAAGCCGATCGCCGCCATCTGCCACGCCCCGTGGATGCTGGTCCAGGCCGATGCCGTGAAGGGCCGCACGCTCACGTCGTGGCCGTCGCTGCAGACCGACATCCGCAACGCCGGCGGTGAGTGGGTCGACGAGGAGGTCGTGGTGGACCAGGGACTCGTCACCAGCCGTGCCCCCGACGACATCCCGGCCTTCAACGCGAAGATGATCGAGGAGTTCACCGAGGGCGAGCACGAGGTCCACGAGCAGGCCCGCCCGGCCCGCTTCGAGAAGTCCGCGATCCTGAGCTGAGCGGCGCCAGGAGCGTCGTCTGACAGAAGTCCTGCGCGCACGGGCGGCCAGATGGGGTATCACCCATCGACCATGCCGCGCGCGATCTGGACCGGTGCCATCTCCTTCGGGCTCGTGACCGTACCCGTCCGTCTCTACTCGGCCGTCAACCGCAAGACGGTCCGGTTCAACCAGCTCGACTCGGCCGACAACGGCCGCATCGCGCAGAAGCGGATCAACCCGCGCACCGGCGAGGAGGTGCCCTACGACCGGATCGTCAAGGGGTACGAGATCGCGCCGGACTCCTACGTGGTGATGGACAACGACGAGCTCGAGACGCTCGAGGCGGAGAAGACGCACACGATCGACATCGAGGACTTCGTCGAGGAGTCCGAGATCGACCCGATCTTCTACGACCACCCGTACTACCTGGCGCCCGGCGCGGGCGGGGCCAAGCCCTACCGCCTGCTGCTGGATGCGATGCGCGAGACCGGCAAGGTCGCCATCGCCCGCGTCGTCATCCGCTCCAAGGAGTCGCTCGTGGCCATCCGCCCGGCCGGCGACGCGCTGGAGTGCTCGACGATGCTCTTCGCCGACGAGGTCAACGATCCTGAGCGCATCGAGGAGCTCTCGGCGCTCGCCGACGTCAAGACGACCGATCGCGAGCTCTCGATCGCCAAGCAGCTGGTCGACTCGCTCGCCGGGCCGTGGGAGCCGGGCAAGTACTCCGACAGCTACCGCGAGCAGGTCCTGGCGCTGATCGAGCGCAAGGCCGCGGGCGAGGAGATCTCGGTGCAGGAGACGCCGCAGGCCGAGCCGGCCGCGGTTCCCGACCTGATGGCGGCGCTGCAGGCCAGCCTCGACCAGGTGCGCGGGGCGTCGGGGCCGAAGCAGCCCGCCGCGCGCAAGCCCAAGGCGGCCAAGAAGCCCGCCGCGGCCGCCGCACCCAAGAAGCCGCGTCAGAACACCCCGGCCAAGGGGTAGTCCTCGACGGTCCATGGCCGTCACCACCACGCACCCCTCACGCGCCCGCCTGCGGCGCTCCGACCTCACCGTCCCCGGGCTGGCCCGGCGCCGCCGCGGTCGCGGCTGGTCCTACCTCGACCCCGACGGCGAGGCCGTGCGCGACGAGGAGATCCTGGCCCGGATCGCCGAGCTGGTCATCCCGCCGGCCTGGACCGACGTGTGGATCTGCCCGTATCCGGGCGGCCACATCCAGGCCACCGGGATCGACGCCGCCGGGCGCAAGCAGTACCTCTACCACCCGCGCTGGCGGGCCCGGCGCGACCAGCAGAAGTTCGACGACATGCTCGAGTTCGCGCGGGCGCTGCCGGCGCTGCGCGAGCGCGTGCAGGAGCACCTGGCCGACGACCACGCGATGACCCGCGAGCGCGTGCTGGCCTGCTCGGTGCGCCTGCTGGACCGCGGGTTCTTCCGGATCGGGTCAGAGGACTACGCGGTCACCAACGAGACGTACGGTCTCGCGACGATGCACAAGACCCACGTGACGCTCGCCGGGTCCACCATGTCGTTCGACTATCCCGCCAAGTCGGGCAAGCGGCGCGTGCAGTCGGTCATCGATCCCGAGGTGGCCGAGGTCGTCGCCACGCTCAAGCGCCGCCGCGGCGGCGGGAAGGAGCTGCTGGCCTACAAGGACGGCCGCCGCTGGGTCGACGTCCGGTCGGCCGACATCAACGCCTACCTCAAGGACGCGACGGGCGAGGACATCTCGGCCAAGGACTTCCGCACCTGGGGCGCGACGGTCCTCGCCGCCGTGGCGGTGGCCGTCTCCGGGGCCGCGGCCGAGACGAAGACGGCGCGCCGGCGGGTGGTCGTGCGCGCGGTCAAGGAGGTCTCGGCCTACCTCGGCAACACGCCGGCGGTCGCCCGCGCCTCCTACATCGACCCGCGCGTCTTCGACCGCTACCAGGACGGCCTGTCGATCGCGGGCGTCTTGGAGGAGCTCGGCGCGCAGCCGGGCGACACCGCCATCCAGGGACCCGTCGAGGCCGCGGTCATCGACCTCGTCGCCGGGCACGAGAACGTGGCGATCGTCCGCGCGGACGAGCTCGCCGAGCTGGTGGGGGAGGCTCCCCGCTAGGAGGAGGCGGGCTCGACGTCCAACGCCGCGATCGCCGCGTCCCGCTCCCCGACGATCGTGAAGATCTGGTCGAGGCCGGTGATCTCGAACGTCTTGGCGATGTTCGAGTCGACGTTGACGATGACGAGCGCGCCCTCACGGGTGCGCAGGCGCTTGACGGCGCCGATCAGCACGCCGAGAGCGGTGGAGTCGAGGAAGGTCGTGTCGCTGAGGTCGACGACGATGCGGGTCTTGCCCGCCTCGATCGCGTCGGTCAGCTTCTGCTTGAGCTCGGGAGCGGTGAAGAGGTCGATCTCTCCACGAACGGCCACGACGTGGCGCGCATCGTCCAGAGCATCCTCGGTGAGTGCGAATTCCGGGGGCATCGGCGGCTCATTGTGGCAGGTCGATGAAGGACACGAAGCGCAGGTCCGTCACGACGCGAAGCTGAGGCGCACGAGGAGGGTGTCGCCCTCGACGCGGACGTCGTCGGCGATGCGCTCGAGCACGTTGCCCACGCCGGGCAGCGCGGCGTCGGCGAGCAGGCCGTCGCCGCCCGCGGGGTTCAGCTCGAGCACGCGCAGCTCCAGGCCGTCGCCGCTGGTGCGCAGCTCGACGGCCACGTGACCGTCGACCGAGTGGCCGGGCGCGTGGGCGGCGATCGCGTCGGCGACGAGCAGCGCGTCGTCGAGGCGGTCGACCGGGCACTGGGCGCGGGCGGCGAGCATCCCGACCACCCGCGACAGCACCGGGGCGACGAGCGGGCCGTCCACGACCCGCACGGTGGCGGTGTTCGACTTCTGGGGTTGGTTCACGAGGGGACCCGAGCCGGTTCGTCGAGTCGGAAGACCATGGTGACCTCGGTCCGGTCGTCGGTGCCCTTGCCGAGCTCCAATGACTCGGTCAGGGTCGCGATGAGCGGCAGCCCGAGGCCGAGGCCGGGGGAGTCGGGGCGGGGCAGGATGCCCAGGCCCTCGTCCCGGACGACCACCCGCAGGAAGTCGTCGTCGACCGTCGCCGCGACCTCCATCGGGCCGTCTCCCTCGCCATAGGCGTGGACGACGACGTTCGTGCACGCCTCGGTCACGGCGAGCTTCATGTCGGAAAGGGTCTGAGGATCGAGAGCCAGGGCCTCGCCGAGGCCACCGAGGGCGTGGCGGACCACCGCGACGTTCTCGGCGCGGGCGGGCAGGGTGAGTTGGACGTCGGCCATTGCGCAGTCTCCAAGTTGCCCGTCCGGACCACGCTTCACACGCGGTTCGGTCGCGGGACGAGCGGAAGGTACCGGTTTGCGGATGCTTTGGGATGGTGCCCGGATGCTCTAGGCTTCCCTGCTCCGCCTGAGCTGCTCGCCCGCCGCCGGAGCACTTCCATATGACCGACCGACTGAAGCCGCCCACGGCCCACGGGCTGTACGACCCCCGTTACGAGCACGACGCCTGCGGCGTCGCCCTCGTCGCCCGCCTCGACAACGTCTCCAGCCACGAGGTCATCGAGAAAGCGCTCGACGCGCTCGAGAACCTCGAGCACCGCGGTGCCGCCGGAGCCGACAAGCACACCGGCGATGGTGCCGGGATCCTGCTCCAGATGCCCGACCGCTTCCTGCGCGAGGCCGTCGACTTCGAGCTGCCCGCCGTCGGCCGGTACGGCGTGGCCATGTGCTTCCTGCCGACCGAGCCCGCCCGCCGCGAGAAGATCGAGCAGATGCTCGAGCTCAACGCGCGGGTCGAGGGCCAGCGCGTCCTCGGCTGGCGCGACGTGCCGGTCGACGAGGCCTTCGTCGGGTCCACGGCAAACCGCTCGCGCCCCACGATCCGGCAGTTCTTCGTCGGCGCCGGCGAGGGCTTCGCCGAGGATCAGGACGCGTTCGAGCGCAAGCTCTACGTGATCCGTCGCGTCTGCGAGCTCGCCGCCGGTCCGGACTTCTACGTCGCCTCGTTCTCCTCGCGGACCCTTGTCTACAAGGGGATGCTCATCTCCTACCAGGTGCGGGGCTTCTTCCCCGACCTGCAGGACGAGCGCGTCGAGAGCGCCCTGGGCCTCGTCCACTCGCGCTTCTCCACGAACACCTTCCCGAGCTGGGAGCTCGCCCACCCGTACCGCGTGATCGCCCACAACGGCGAGATCAACACGCTCATGGGCAACGTGAACTGGATGCGCGCCCGTGAGTCGCAGCTGGCGAGCGAGCTGTTCGGCCGCGACCTGCCGAAGGTCATGCCGATCGTGCGCCCCGGCGGCTCGGACTCCGCGACGTTCGACAACGTCCTCGAGCTGCTGATGCTCTCGGGCCGGTCGCTCCCGCACGCGGTGATGATGATGATCCCGGAGGCGTTCGCCGGGCGGAACGACCTCACGGACGCCCTCAGCGCGTTCTACGAGTACCACGCGTCCTTCATGGAGCCGTGGGACGGCCCCGCGGCCGTCTGCTTCACCGACGGGCGCATCATCGGCGCCACGCTGGACCGCAACGGGCTGCGCCCCGGCCGCTGGGTCGAGACCCACGACGGCTGGCTCGTGCTCGGCTCCGAGGCGGGCCTGCTCGGCATCACGCCCGACCGCGTCAAGCGCCTCGGGCGCCTGCAGCCCGGCAAGATCTTCCTGGTCGACCTCGAGCAGGGCCGCCTCGTCGAGGACGAGGAGGTCAAGGCCGAGATCTCCACCCAGTCGCCCTACCGCGACTGGATCGACGCCCAGCAGGTCCACTTCGAGGACCTCCCCGACGCGCACGTGACGATGACCGGCGTCCAGCCGAGCCACAAGCGGCGCCTGGCCTTCGGCTACTCGCAGGAGGACCTGCGCGTCATCATCGCGCCGATGGCCTCCGCGGCGGCCGAGCCGGTCGGCTCGATGGGCAACGACAACGCGCTCGCCGTGCTGTCGGACCGCCGCCCGCCCCTCTTCTCGTACTTCAAGCAGCTGTTCGCCCAGGTGACCAACCCGCCGATCGACCCGATCCGCGAAGAGGTCGTCATGTCGCTGGCCTCGGCCATCGGCCCCGAGGGCAACCTGCTCGAGGAGGATCCCAAGCACGCGCACCAGCTCGTGATGAAGCAGCCGATCCTGCGCAACCTCGAGCTCGAGAAGCTCAAGCAGTCCGGGCACGAGATCTTCGAGACGCACACGATCGACATGACGTGGCCGATCGAGGAGGGCGCCGAGGGCATGGCCCGCCGGCTGGCCCAGGCCTGCGACGAGGCGCACGCGGCGCTGGAGTCCGGCGTCGAGGTGCTGATCCTGTCGGACCGCCGCATGGGGCCGACGCGCGCGCCGATCCCGTCGCTGCTGCAGGTCTCCGCGATCCACCACCACCTCGTGCGCGCCGGCAACCGCCTGCAGTGCTCGCTCGTGCTGGAGTCCGGCGAGCCGCGCGAGGTCCACCACATGGCCACGCTGATCGGCTACGGCTGCGGCGCGATCAACCCGTACCTGCTCTTCGACACCGTCGACGAGCTCGTCGCCGACGGCCGCATCCCCGGCATGGAGGACGCCGACGTCGCGGAGCGCAACATCGTCAAGGCGATCGGCAAGGGGCTGCTCAAGACGATCTCCAAGATGGGGATCTCCACGATCCAGTCCTACTGCGGCGCCCAGATCTTCGAGGCCGTCGGCCTGGAGAAGGAGCTGATCGACCGCCACTTCACGGGGACCTCCTCGCGCATCGGCGGCATCGGCATCGACGTCCTGGCCCAGGAGGCGCTGGACCGCCACGCGCGGGCCTACCCCGCGCCCGAGGGCGACGTGCTGCCCGTCGGCGGCGTGTACGCCTGGCGCCGCGATGGCGAGCATCACATGTGGAACCCGGAGACGATCGCGCTCATCCAGCATGCTGTGCGCAGTCACAACGGGGACGCCCAGGAGAAGTACCGGGAGTTCTCGCGGCTCGTCAACGAGGACGCCACCCGCCGCGCGACCCTGCGCGGGCTCATGACCTTCGACACGTCGGGCGTCGAGCCGATCCCGCTGGACGAGGTCCAGCCGGCCAAGGAGATCGTCAAGCGCTTCGCCACCGGGGCGATGTCGCTGGGCTCGATCTCGCGGCAGGCGCACGAGACGCTCGCGATCGCGATGAACCGCCTCGGCGGCAAGTCGAACACGGGCGAGGGCGGCGAGGACCCGGTCCGCTTCACCCCGGACGCCAACGGCGACCATCGCCGCTCGGCGATCAAGCAGGTCGCCTCCGGCCGCTTCGGGGTGACGATCCACTACCTGGTCAACGCCGACCAGCTGCAGATCAAGATGGCGCAGGGCGCGAAGCCCGGCGAGGGCGGCCAGCTGCCCGGCCACAAGGTCGACAAGTACATCGGCGGCATCCGCCACTCGACGCCCGGTGTCGG
>JAOPZL010000321.1 GCA_025964175.1 Solirubrobacterales bacterium | reverse complement strand
TGCTCATGGGCCGCGTCGGGCTCGTCTCGCTGGGCCAGATCGCCGTCCTCGCGCTCGGCGCCTGGATCGCGGCCAAGCTCAGCTTCTCGACCAGCCTGCCCTTCCCGATCGTGCTGCTGCTCACCGGGTTGATCACCATGATCCTCGGCACGGTCATCGGATTGCCCGCGCTGCGGCTCAGCGGCCTGTACCTCGCGCTGATCACGCTGATGCTCGCGGGCGCGATCACGATCGCCCTGCGCGCGACGAACTTCCCCAACGGCGGCACGGGCTTCCTCGGCTACAACAACAACACGAGCGCGCAGGTGCGCCGCCCGTCGATCGCGATGGCCGACACCGCGTACTTCCGCTACACGGTCGTCGTCTGCCTGGTCATGTTCCTGATCGCCCTGTGGCACGTGCGCGGCAAGCCGGGCCACGCGTGGGCGGCCATCCGCCAGAGCGAACCGGCGGCGATCGCCGCGGGCGTCAACATCACGCGCTACAAGCTGTGGGCGTTCGCGCTCGCGTCGTTCATGACCGGCGTCGCCGGCGGCCTGCTGGCCGGGGACGTCGGGCGCCTGTACGCGATCTCGTTCCCCACGCAGCAGTCGATCGTCCTGCTCGCCGTCGTCCTCATGGGCGGCATCTTCAGCTTCTGGGGCGCGATCATCGCCGCCTTCTTCATGCAGATGATGCCCGCGCTGCTCAACAACTGGGGCCTGCCCGCGGACCTGCTGACGATCCTCTTCGGCGTCGGGGTCCTGCAGGTGCTGGTCACCGCCCCGGGTGGGCTGTCCCAGCAGTTCCCGCGCGACATGCGCAGGCTCGGCGGCCTGCTCGTCGGGCTCGTCAGACGGCCGGCCAAGCCGAGCGGAGAACCATCGTGATCGAGATCAGCAACCTGACGGTGAAGTTCGGCGGCGTGACGCCGCTGGACGGCGTCAGCGTCCGCTTCGAGCCCGGCACCTGCGGGCTGATCGGGCCCAACGGCGCGGGCAAGACGACGTTCTTCAACGTCCTGTCGGGCTTCGTGCGGCCGGTGTCCGGGAGCATCTCGGTCTTCGGCGAGGACCTGCTCTCGATGGCCCACTACCGCCGCGCGCGGTGGGGCCTGCGGCGCACGTTCCAGACCGAGCAGGCGATCGAGGAGCTGACCGTCGCCGACAACGTCGCGATGGTCCTCGAGCACGCCCCGGGCGCGCCCCGCGGCGGCGCCCGGCGTGAGGCGGTCCTCGACGCGCTGGACTTCGTCGGCCTCGACGCCGACCCGGACTGCCCGGTGGGGACGCTCGGGGCGCGGGAGCGGCGACTGGTCGAGGTCGCGCGCGCGGTCGTCGGCAAACCGCGGCTGGTCCTGCTGGACGAGCCGGCCGCCGGGCTGCCCGACGAGGAGACCGAGCACCTGGGGCGCGTGATCGCGCGCATCCCGCAGGAGACGGGTGCGCTCGCGATCCTCGTCGACCACGACATGAGCCTCGTCTCGGCCTGCTGCTCGGTCACCGCCGTACTCGACTTCGGCAAGATCATCGCGGCCGGGCCGACGGCCGAGGTGCTGCGCGACGAGCAGGTCATCAAGGCGTACCTGGGCACCGAGGAGGTGGCCGCATGACATCAATGGCCTGTCAATGCGCAACGCTGGTCGGCGTGCGGTGGGCGGCATGAGCGGCGAGAGCGGCGGCTCACTCCTGCTGGAGGAGATGACGATCTCGCGCGGCGCCGGGCCGGTCGTGCGCAACGTGTCGCTGGAGATCAGGCGCGGCGAGGTCACCGCGCTGCTGGGACCCAACGGCGCCGGCAAGTCGAGCCTCGTGCTCGCGGTCGGCGGCGTCCTGCGCGCCGAGACGGGCCGCGTCCTGCTCGACGGCAAGGACCTGTGCGGCAAGCGCCCCGAGCGCATCCGCCAGGCGGGCATCGCGATCGTTCCGGAGGGACGGCGCCTGCTGCGCGAGCTGACGGTCGCCGACAACCTCGACGTCGCCTGCTACGCCCTGCCACGAGGCCAGGCGAAGGTGGGTCGCGAGCACGCCCTGGAGATGTTCCCCGAGCTCGTCAAGCGGCTCGACATCCGGGCCGGATCGATGTCAGGCGGCGAGCAGCAGATGCTCGTGCTCGCCCAGGCGCTGGTCTCCCAGCCGCGCTTCATCTTCGTCGACGAGCTCTCGCTCGGCCTCGCGCCCGTCGTGGTCAAGCGGCTCGTGCCGACGCTGCGCACGGTGGCCGAGTCCGGGGTCGGGGTGCTCCTGATCGAGCAGTTCGCGCCCGTCGCGCTCGGGGTCTCCAACCACGCCTACGTGATGGACCGCGGCCGCGTCCAGTTCTCGGGGATGGCCGCCGAGCTGAGCGAGAACCCGGACCTGCTGCACTCGTCGTACCTGCTGGCCGGGGCGGGCTGAGTGCCCGCCCCGCAAGGGTGCCGTAGGTGCGGGCCGGCCCGCACCTACGATGCACGGGTTGCTCCTCGCTCCCCTGCTCACCATCGCGCTGGCATCGGCTTCGGCGCATCCCGCGCCGCCGCGGTGCCCGAGCGACGTCGCCGGCTGCCGAGCGGCGCACGGGCGCGTCATCGCGCTGCAGTCGGTCGACCCCGACGGCGACGGCGATCTGCACCTGATCCTCGCCAGCTCGACCTCGATCACGCTGCCCGGCGTGACCGTGCTCGACATCGCCAAGCGGCTGCGGCCCCGGCGCGACCCGCGCATCGGCGACTGGGCGGCGGGCGCCGGGCCCGTCCAGCGCGGCTCGTACGACCAGCGCCAGATCCACGTCATCACTCGCGTCGTGGTCGACCGGCGCCGATAGGACGAGGACCGTGAGCGTTCGCCAGCCCGACGGAGCTCCCGCCCCCGCCGACGGCGCCCTCGGCGCCGCCGCCCGCGCCGCGGTCGGGCTCGCGCCGCTCGGCGTCTACGTGCACGTGCCCTTCTGCCTCACGCGCTGCGGCTACTGCGACTTCAACACCTACACGACCGGCGACCGCGGGGCGTTCGTCGCCGCCGCGCTGGCCGAGGTCGCGCTGGCCGGCCGCGTGCTGTCCGCCGACGGCCCGCCGCCGCCGGTACAGACGGTCTTCCTGGGCGGCGGCACCCCGACGCTGCTGACCCCCGACGAGATCGGCTCGCTGCTGGAGGCCATCGACGCGCGGATCGGGCTCTCCGCCGACGTCGAGATCACCGTCGAGGCCAACCCCGACACCGTGGACCTCGCGTTCCTGGCGCGGCTGCGCGCGGGCGGCGTCACGCGGGTCTCGTTCGGCGTGCAGTCCGCCGTCCCCCACGTGCTCGCCGTGCTGGAGCGCCTGCACGACCCGGCGCGCGCGCTGGACGTGATCGCCGCCGCGACCACGCTCGGGTTCGACGGCGTGAGCGCCGACCTCATCTACGGCACGCCGAGCGAGGGCGACGACGACTGGGAGACCTCGCTGGCCGCGGTCCTCGCCACCGGCGCCGACCACGTCTCCACCTACGGCCTGACGATCGAGCCCGGGACGAAGCTCGCGGCGCAGGTGCGCCGCGGCACGGTCCCCCAACCCGACGCCGACGTGCAGGCTCGCCGCTACGCGACCGCCGACGCCCGCCTGACCGCCGCCGGGCTGGACTGGTATGAGCTGGCCAGCTGGACGCGGGCCGACGCCGCCCGCTGCCGCCACAACGTCGGCTACTGGCGCTCGCACGACTGGTGGGGGGTCGGGCCCGGCGCCCACAGCCACGTCGCGGGCACGCGCTGGTGGAACGTCGCACACCCCGCCGAGTACGCGAAGCGGCTCGGTGGCGGTGGGCCCGGCGCGGTCGGGTCGGGCGGCGCTGGGTCTCCGGCGCGGGCGCGCGAGGAGCTCGACGCCGACGCCCGCCGGCTGGAGCGCGTGATGCTCGAGCTGCGCCTGCGCGACGGCCTCGACACCGCCCTGGCCGACGCCGCGGCGCTGGACCGGCTGGTCGCCGACGGGCTCATCGACCTCCACGGCGGGCGCGCCGTCCTGACGCTCAGCGGCCGGCAGCGCGCCGACCACGTCACGGAGATCCTGGCGTGAACCCGGCCGGCCGCCGCGACCAGACCATCCCGGGCGAGGTCAGGGTCGCGTGAGGCTCGCCGACCTGGTCCACCCGACCGATCCCGGCCACTTCACCCTGCGCTCGGCGCTGCGGGTGGCCGTCGTCACGCCGATCGCCTTCGCCATCGGGCTGCAGATCGGCCCCCAGGCCGCGCTGTTCGCCATCTTCGGCTCGCTGTCGATGGGGATCTTCGTCGACTTCGACGGTCCCCGCCAGGTGCGGGCGCTCGCCTACACGACGCTCTCGCTGGCCGGCGTCGTGCTCATCTGCCTGGGCACGCTGTGCTCGCACGACCCGCTCGCCGCGACGGTCGCGATGGGCGTCGTCGGCTTCGCGATCCTCTTCGCGGGCGTCGTCAACGGCTACCTGGCCAGCGCGACCCCGGCGGCGCTGCTGGCCTTCGTGCTGCCGGTGATGGTCGCCGCCGACGCCGACCAGATCCCGCAGCGGCTGGAGGGCTGGCTGCTGGCCAGCGTGCTGACCATCCCCTCCATCCTGCTGATCTTCCCCGCCCGCCCGCGCGACCGGTTGCGCTCCGGGATCGCCGACGCCTGCAACGCGGTCGCCGACCTCGTCGAGCTCCGCACGGAGGAGACGGCCGCCGCGGCGGCCAAGGCGATCGAGGGGCTGCACCGCCGCTTCGCCTCCACGCCGTATCGCCCGACCGGCCCCACCGGCTCGACCGGCGCGCTGGCGGAGATGCTCGACGACCTCGACTGGCTCACCGCGACGGCCTCGACGCTCGTCGACGCCGATTCCGCGACCCGCTCGACGGCCAGCGAGCGAGCGCTGCACGAGGCCACGGTCGCCGCGCTGCGCTCCACCGGCGCGCTGCTGCGCGGCGACCTCACCGCGCGGCCCGACACCGAGTTCCTGTCCGAGGGCCGCGACCGCATCCTCGACGAGCTCCTGGACCAGCTCTCCGCGGAGGTCGACGCCCCCGAGGACGACGACGCGCTGTGGGCCCGGATGACCCGCGCCTGGCAGGTTCGCGTGACCTCCTACGTCGCGCTGGACATCGCCGGCAAGGCGCTGATCGCCAGCGGAGCGCCGACCGAGGAAGGGGCGTGGTGGCTGCGCTACCTCCGCCGCCAGTCGGTCGCGCTCGCCGCCACCCGCCGCGTCGCCACCGTCCAAAGCGGCGTCCAGTCGGTGTGGTTTCGCAACAGCGTCCGTGGGGCGATCGGGCTCGCGCTCGCCGTCCTGATCGCGCAGGAGACGAACGTGCAGCACGGCTTCTGGGTCGTGCTCGGCGTGATCTCCGTGCTGCGCTCCAGCGCCGTGGGCACGTCGCGCTCGATCGTCCAGGCGTTCCTGGGGACCCTCGCCGGCATCGTCATCGCCGCCGGCCTGCTGCTGGCCATCGGCGACCACGAGATCGCGCTGTGGATCGCGCTGCCCATCGCCGCGTTCTTCGCCGCCTACGCGCCCAAGGCGCTCTCGTTCGCCGCGGGCCAGGCCGGCTTCAGCATCGCCGTGCTCGTCGCCTTCAACCTCATCGATCCGACGGGCTGGAAGGTCGGCATCATCCGCATCGAGGACGTCTCGATCGGCTTCGCGATCAGCCTCGGCGTCGGGCTGCTGTTCTGGCCGCGCGGAGCAGCGGCCCTGCTGCGCCAGTCGATCGGCACCGCCTTCGTGACCAGCGGGCGCTACACCGCCGCGGTCTGCGCGCGCATGTTCGGCGGCCTGGGTCCCGTGACCGCCGAGCAGTCCCGGGAGGCGATCACGGCCGAGGGCCGGCTCGACATCGCCCTGCGCCAGCGGCTGTCCGAGCGCGGCGCCTACGACAACGTGCGCCTCGCCGCCGCGATCCGCCTCATCGCCGCGGCGGCCCGCATCCGCCGCACCGGCGCGTCGATCGAGACGCTCTACAGCCACACGTTCGACATCTCTCGGCCCGAGGCGATCCGTCCGCTGATCGGCGACGCCCACGACCTCGGCGACTGGATCGCCGCCTTCGGCCAGGCGCTGGCCGAGGACGAGCCGGGACCGGCCCCGCAGCCGCCGGACCCGGTGGCGCATCCGTCGCTGGCCGCGGGCGTGCGCGAAGCCGTGGCCGCCGGGGATCGCCAACGGGCGTTCGCCGCGGTCTCGTGCGTGTGGACGGGGCTGCACCTCGAGCTGCTCGGCCGGATGCAGGCGCGGATCTCGGCGGCGGCCGCGGCGCTGGACTAGCAGCATGGTTTGGTGGATACCCCCTTGGGGTATCCTGCGATGGATGAGCAGCCAGCCCACCGCCACCACCACCTACCTCGTCGACGGCATGACCTGCGCCCACTGCGTGGCGTCGGTGCGCGAGGAGGTCGGCGAGCTGGGCGGCGTGGAGGCGGTCGACGTGTCGCTGGAGGACGGGCGGCTGACCGTGGCCGGCCCGGTCGCCGAGGCCGACGTGCGCGCGGCCGTGGCGGAGGCCGGCTACATCCTGGTGCGCGCGGCGTGATCACGCGCCTCGAGCGGCCGACGTCGGCCCCACAACGCAAAACGCCCGGCCATGAGGCCGGGCGTTCGGTGTTGCTTGGTCGCTGCTAGCGCTGGTGAAGCGCGCCGCCACAATACGGGCAGGCGCTGCGGTTCTCCACGCTTGCGCGGGACCAGAGGCGAAGGCACTTGCGACAAATGAATCGCATCGAGCCTCCTTCCGTTCTGATGTCCCAGCGGCCGCTACCGCGACGGGAGCGTCAGCGACTAGATGGTCGCGACGTTGATGGCCTTGAGGCCCTTGTTCCCGGTCTCCGTGTCGAAGGCCACGCGCGCGCCCTCGGCCAGCGTCTTGAAGCCGCTGCCCGTGATCGCGGTGTGGTGGACGAAGAGATCCTCTCCGCCCTCGTCGGGGCTGATGAAGCCGAAGCCCTTCTCGTCGCTGAACCACTTGACGGTTCCGTTGGCCATCTCGATGTTCTCCTGCGTGCTGGTGCGGCGGACGCGGAGGGTGCTGATGATGCAACCGACGGCGGGCGCTGGGCACTGCGTTTTCGTCGGGTTAGCACCCGACCGTTCACGACATAGGCTAGCGAAGATCGTCCGCCGGGTAAATGCCGAACTGACATGGCCGTCACCATCCCCACACCCACCCCTCAGACCGCCGCCGATCCGCTCGCTTTGCAGCGATTCCTGGACGGCAGGTACGCCGGTACCCGCGACGCCGTTCGCGGCT
Organism: Solirubrobacterales bacterium; assembly: GCA_025964175.1. Taxonomy (GTDB): domain Bacteria; phylum Actinomycetota; class Thermoleophilia; order Solirubrobacterales; family Solirubrobacteraceae; genus Capillimicrobium. The sequence goes on along the minus strand of JAOPZL010000321.1, from coordinate 5,949 downwards.
GGCTCGACCTTCCGCAGAACGCTCCCGGCGACGGCCTGACGCTCGAGGCCCATCGGGCGCAGGTCCTCGACTGGGCGCGCGAGCTCGCGGCCGCCGGGCGCACCGCGCTCGGCTTCCCGGTCGAGTACGGCGGCCAGGGCGACGTCGGCGCCTCGATCGCGGCGTTCGAGACGCTCGCGTGGGGCGACCTGTCGCTGCTCGTGAAGATCGGCGTCCAGTTCGGCCTGTTCGGCGGCGCGGTCCTCCACCTCGGCACCGCCACCCATCACGAGCGCTACCTCGCCGACATCGCGGCGCTGCGCCTGCCGGGCTGCTTCGCGATGACCGAGACCGGCCACGGCTCCAACGTCCAGGCGCTGGAGACGACCGCGACCTACGACGCCGCCGCCGACGAGTTCGTCATCCACACCCCGACCGAGTCCGCGCGCAAGGACTACATCGGCAACGCCGCCCGCGACGGCCGCATGGCCGCGGTCTTCGCCCAGCTCATCGTCGGCGACGAGGGCCGCGGCGTGCACGCGCTGCTCGTCCCGATCCGCGACGAGCAGGGCGAGGTCCTGCCCGGCGTCCGCATCGAGGACTGCGGCGCCAAGCTCGGCCTCGACGGCGTCGACAACGGCCGCATCTGGTTCGACCACGTCCGCGTGCCGCGCGAGGCGCTGCTGGACCGCTACGCGCAGGTCCGCCCCGACGGCACGTACTTCAGCCCCATCGAGTCGTCGACCAAGCGCTTCTTCACGATGCTCGGCACCCTGATCCAGGGCCGCGTGTCGGTCGGCGGCGCGTCGATGAACGCGACGAAGGTCGCGCTCACGATCGCCATCCGCCACGGCCTGGAGCGCCGGCAGTTCGGCGTGCCCGGCGAGCCCGAGGCGCTGTTGATGGACTACCGCACGCACCAGCGCCGGCTCCTGATCCCGCTCGCCCACACCTACGCGCTGCACTTCGCCCAGGCCGAGCTCGTCGACCAGCTGCACGAGGCCTTCTCCTCCGACGGCGACGGCGACCTCGAGCGCCGCGAGCTGGAGACGCTGGCCGCGGGCGTGAAGGCGGTGTCGACCTGGCACGCCACGTCGACGATCCAGGAATGCCGCGAGGCGTGCGGCGGCGCGGGGTACCTCGCCGGCAACCGCTTCGCCGCGCTGAAGGCCGACACCGACGTCTTCACCACGTTCGAGGGCGACAACACGGTGCTCATCCAGCTGGCGGCCAAGAACCTGCTGACCGGCTTCCGCGATGACCTCGGCGAGCTCGACCCGCTGGGCACGGCGGCCTTCTTCGCCGGCCAGGTCTACGAGACGGTCGCCGAGCGCACGGCGATCCGCGAGCTGCTCACCCGGCTCTCGGACGACCTGCGCCCCGGCCGCAAGGACGAGGGCGAACTGCTGGACCGCGAGACCGGCCTGGAGCTCCTGCGCTGGCGCGCCGAGCACACCCTGGGCGGCGCCGCGCGGCGGCTGAAGGGCGGCTTCGACGCCGGGCGCGACCCGTTCAGCGTCCTCGTCGACACCCAGGACCACGTGTTCGCGGTCGGGCGGGTGTGGGTCGACCAGGTCGTCGGCGAGGCGTTCTCCCGCGCCGTCGACCGCTGCCCGGCGGGGCCCGAGCGCGATGCGCTGGACACGCTCTGCTCGCTCTACATCCTCTCGACGATCGAGGCTGATCGCGGCTGGTACCAGGAGCACGGGCGTCTCTCCTCGACCCGCTCCAAGGCCGTCATCAAGGCCGTGAACGCGCTGTGCGGGAGGCTGCGCCCGCAGGCCGGCGAGCTCGTGGAGGCGTTCGGCGTCCCGGAGGGCGCGCTCGGCGACGCCCGGCGGGTCGAGGGCGTGTAGGCCGGTCGGTTGACCATGTAGGGCAGACTCCCCGCCCATGATCATCTGCATCACGGGCGCTTCGAGCGGCATCGGCGAGGCGACGGCGCAGCGGCTCAGCCGCGAACCGGGCGCCGAGCTGGTGCTCGTGGCGCGCCGGGAGGACCGCCTGCGCGAGCTCGCGCGGAGCCTCCCGCGCGCCACCTACGTCGCCGTCGACCTCACCGATGACGACGCCCCCGCGCGCGTGCTCGCCCACCTCGAGGAGCACCACGGCGGCCGCCTGGACGTGCTCGTCAACAACGCGGGCGCCGCCTGGCGCTCGACCTTCGCCGACGGCGGCTACGAGAACGTCCGCCGCACGATGGAGCTGAACTTCGACGCCCAGGTGCGCCTCACCGAGGTGCTGCTGCCGCTGCTGCGCGCCGCGCAGCCGTCGACGCTCGTCAACGTCTCCTCGACCTCGGGGCGCGTGGCCCGCGCGGGCGCCGGCGCCTACTCGGCGTCGAAGTTCGCGCTGGCCGGGTGGAGCGACTCGCTGGCCGCCGAGGAGCGGGCCAACGGCGTCAACGTCGCGCTGATCCTGCCCGGGTTCATCGCCACCGAGGGGTTCCCGCAGAAGGAGCTGCCGGGCTTCCTCGTCTCCGCGCCCGCGGTCGGGGCCGAGGCGATCGCCGACGCGATCCGCCACCGGCGCGCCGAGCGCTACGTGCCGCGCTACTACTGGCTGTTCGCGGCGCTGCGGATCCTGGCGCCGCGGCTCGTGCGCCGCTTCGTCGCAGGGTCCGGTGGGCAGCGGCTCATCACCGCAACCCATCCCGGCGACCCGCACAAGCCGCCTCAGGCCGGCACGTAGAAGGCGTGGCGGTCGCGACCGGCCGCCTTCGCCTCGTACATCGCGCGGTCGGCGGCGATCATCAGCTCCTCGCCGCTGTGGCAGCCGCCGTGGCCGACCATCGCCACGCCGAGGCTGATCGTCACCCCGAGCTCGTCACGGACGCCGAGCACGAGCGCCTCGGCGACGAGGGCGGCCTCGTCGCGCGTGGCGCGCGGGAGCAGGATCGCGAACTCGTCGCCGCCGACGCGCCCGACCACGTCGCTGGAGCGCAGCCGCTCCCGCAGCAGCACGCCCACGGCGACGATCAGCTCGTCGCCGGCGTGGTGGCCGAGCGTGTCGTTGACCGACTTGAAGTCGTCGACGTCGAGCACGACGACCGCGCCCTCCGGCCCATAGCGCCGGGAGCGCTCCAGGTGCGCGCGCAGCTCCTCGTCGAAGCGACGGCGGTTCAGCAGGCCGGTCATCGGATCGCGGTCCGCGAGCGCGCGCAGCTGGGACTCCAGCTGCTTGCGGTGGGTGACGTCGACGACCTGGATCAGCGTGCGGTCCTGCTCGGGGACCGCTCCGATCAGCGCGGCGACGTGCAGCGCGAGGTCGATGACGTGCCCGGCCCGGTGCGTGAAGCGGACCTCCAGCTCCCCCGACGCCCGCTCGCGGGCGCGCACGGCGGCGAGCAGCGTGCGCAGCGGCTCGACGTCGTCAGGGTCGACCAGGCCGACGGCCACGACCTCCACCAGCAGCTCGGTCTCGTACCCGGTGATCGCCGCCAGCGCCGCGTTGCCCTCGCGCAGCGCGCCGTTCTCGTCGAGGATCGCGTGCCCGATCGGCGCCTGCTCGAAGATCGTGCGCAGGTCGGTCTCGGCGCGCTGTAGCGCGCGCATCTGGTCGTCGCGCAGGGTGACGTCGCGCATCACGAGCATGACCCCGTCGATCTGGCCGCCGGACGCGCGGTAGGGCACGACCTGCACGTCGTGCAGCAGCCCGGTGCGTGACGACCGGTACTCCGTGCGCCCGCTCTCGCCCTCCAGCGCGGCGCGGCAGAACGGCTCGACCGCCGCGTACTGGTCGGCGGGCATCGTCTCCGACACGGGCCGGCCGATGCCGTCGCCGCTGCGCAGCACCTCCGGGATCGCCGCGCCCTCGCCCAGCACCCAGTTCAGCTCGCGGTCGAGCAGGTAGATCTGCATGTCCGGCAGCGACGAGAGCGTGAGGCGATGGCGCTCCTCGGAGGCGGCGAGCGCCTCCGTGACGGCACGGCGGGCGGTCACGTCGGTCGCGATGCCGAGGAAGCCGGTGAGGGTGCCGCCCGCGTCGTGTTGCCCGGTCATGGTCAGCGAGACGCAGCGGCGCGAGCCGTCGACGTGGACGTAGGTCCAGTCACGGCGTTCCGTGCCGCCCGCGCGCACGACGTGGGTGACAGCGTTCTCCGGGGCGTCCAGGCCGAGCTCGGCGGCGCGCGCGGCGAGCTCCACCGGGTCGTGCAGCACCGTGGCGGTCTGCCCGATCATCTGCGCCGCCGTGCGGCCGGTGAGGAGCTCGGCGCCCGGACTGAAGACGGTGATGGCCCCGTCGAGGTCGGCGCCGATGATCGACACCTCCGACGACGCGTTGAGCACCGACGCGAGCCGGTCCGCGTCGCGGCGGGCGAGCGCGCGGGCGCGGCGCTGGTCGGCCACGACGGCGCCGACGAGCAGCGTCGAGAGGACGACGATCGTCAGGTAGCCCTGGAGGACCTGGACGCGCTCGTGGTCGTCCAGGGCGACCGTGCCGAACGGGCCAAGGCCGCGGGCGGTGGCGGCCGCCGCGATCGTCGCCACGAGCACCGTGGCGAACGTCGTGGCGCGGGCCCCGACGCGCACCGCGCATCCCAGCAGCAGCGGCAGCAGCGGGTAGGCGAAGCGCAGCACCAGTGGGCCGTCGCCGGGGTGATGCCAGAAGAACGCCATCGTCACGCCGCCGATGAGCGCGATGAGGCCGGCGGTCTCCCACGGACCGGCGCGATCGGCCCCCGGTTCGATCACGGCGAGCACGACCGGCGTGACGATCAGGATCCCGACCGCGTTGGCCATCCACAGGGCCACCCAGACCCAGGCGTAGGGGGCGGTCGCGGTGGCCCCGTAGTGGAGGACCGCCGCGGCGGGCAGCGCGGTGATCGCGGTGACGCCGACCCCGGCGACGATCAGCGCCCCGACGGTGTCCAGCGAGCCGATCCGCAGCCGGTGGCCGCGGACCAGCCGGCCCATGAGCAGCGCCGCGAGCACCGCCTGCAGCGGGCCGCAGGCGGCGAGCCCCAGGGCCGACCAGGCCGAGTCGCGCACGAGCAGCTGCGCGCCGAGCCCACCCGCGAAGATCGCTGCGGCCAGCGCGGGCCACCGCCGGCGCGGGCTGAGCAGCAGGGCGGCGAGTCCGAGCCCGGCCGTCGGCCAGATGAGGGCGACGCCGGTGTCGGCGTCGATCAGCCGCAGGCTGACCCGCGCCAGGGCGAAGGTCGCGGCGGCGAGGGCGAGGGACCAGGAAAGGGTGCGTATGCGGGAATTCCGCGCATGCATGGTGTGATCCCATCGACCAAACCGGTGCCGGTCTTGAGAACCGTGCCGCGCGCGACGCCTAGCGGGTCACGGGGATGGACGCCGGGCTCCCGTCGGTGAACAGCGTCGCCAGCAGGATCACGACCTTGCCCGACCCGTTGTTGGCGCCGAAGTGGACGTCGCCGGGCCGCTCGACGACCCACTCGCCGGTGTGGACCGAGCCGGTCTGCCCGGCGCGGACCGAGCGCACGACCTTCGGGTGGTCGTCCGCCGGCCCGCGGTAGACCTTCACCACGCCGGTGCGGACGGTGTAGGTCAGCGTGCCGCGCTCGATGTAGGCGATCTGGTTGCCGGGATGGCGGTGCAGGGCCAGCGCGGTGTGGGCCGGGATGACGACCTTCGAGAGGGCGAGCGTCCGCCCCTTCGCGCCGGCCGGGTCGACGACCTGGGCGAGCACGTCACGGGTGGCGGCCGGGGCGACGGTGGTCGTCGCCCGCTCGCTGCCCGCGGCGTAGGCGGCCACGGCGGTGGCGGGGAGCAGCGCGACGCCGGCCATCATGGCCAGCCGGGAGCGGTTGCGCACGTCGGATCCTTCCGGGTAGAACTCGCGCCGCCCGATGGCGGCGCGAGGACGCTACCCGGTCACCCGGTGGCGGCCGACCACTCGCCGGCCAGACGCACGAGCACGGCGGCCGCCGCGGCCATCTCCTGCAGCGACGCCCACTCGCGGACCGAGTGGTACTCGTGGCCGCCGGTGAACAGGTTCGGG
>JAOPZL010000384.1 GCA_025964175.1 Solirubrobacterales bacterium | reverse complement strand
GGGACGCCGGTCGGTCATCCCGCCGCGGCCGCGGTCGTCGCCGAGCAGCAGCGCCGGTGGCCGGTCGCCCTGCAGGACGCGTGGGGCGGCGACGGCCCGCGCAGCGCGCTGGAGGCCGACGCGTGGCACGGCTACGAGGTGCTGCAGGCCCTCGACCTGATCTCGCTCGCGCTGTGCACGATCGACCTCGACCAGCCGCCGGACCCCGACGCCGCGCCGATCGCGGTCAACGACACACTGCGCGCGATCGACCAGCCCAGCGCGCCGCGCACCGTGCCCGCGGTCCCGACCAGGGCACCGGCGGAGCGGGTGGACCTCACGCTGACCGTCCACGAGCCGGGCCTGGTCGTCCTCGCGCCTTGGCCGTTCGCCGTCGACGCGGTGGCGGTCGCCATCTGGGCGCGCGTCATGGAGGACCGCCCGTACGACTCGCCCGGTGCGGCGGCGGCCGCCTACGCGGCCGCGCCCCGGCAGGCCCTCGCGGCGCTGGTCAGCCCGTCAGCGGGATGAACAGCGTCAGGCGCTCGGCCCCGCCGACCGCCCGCGTGACGTGACCCGGGCCGTCGACATCCTCGACGAGCACCACGCTGCCCGGCCCGAGCCGGCGCACCTCCCCGTCGGAGGCCTCGACCTCGGTCTCGCCCACCAGCTGGACCACGAACTGACGCCGGGGCGCGCAGTGGGCGACAGCCGGCCCGCCTGCGTCGACGACGTGGCGGAAGATCACCTCGCTGACCCCGATCGGCTCGGCGCGGCGGCCCTGGCCCCCGCCCGCCTCGGCGCCCGCGTCGACGGCGGCAAGCTCGACGTCCTCGAAGTGCGTATCACCGTCGTCGCCGACGTAGAGGCGAACGTAGCCCAGGCCGCTCACGCCGCCTCGCCGCGGCCCCAGCGCACCGCCAGGTGCTGGAAGGTGTCCAGCGTCGTCACGGGGATGTAGCCGCGGTCCTGTCCGGGCACGACCGTGATGGACGGCAGGCGCTCCAGCAGGACCTCCAGCGCGATCCGCGCCTCCAGCCGCGCCAGCGGCGCACCCATGCAGAAGTGCCGCCCGCGCCCGAACGCGAAGTGCTCGTCGGCGTTGGGCCGGTGGACGTCGAAGCGCCGCGGGTCGGGGAAGCGCTCCTCGTCGTGGTTGGCGGCGCCGAACTGCAGGCAGACGGCGGAGCCGGCCGGGATCCGCACGCCGCGCAGGGTCACGTCGCGGGTGGTGATGCGGAACATCTTCGGCGACGTCGCCCGCCGTCGCAGGGACTCCTCGACCGCGTTCTCCAGCAGGACCGGGTCGCGGCGCACCTCGTCGACCTGCTGCGTCTCGCACAGCATCGCCACCGTGTTGCCGATCAGGTTGGCCGTCGTGTCGTGCCCGGCGGCGGTCAGCTCGATCATGTGCACGATGATGCGCTCGGTGTCGAGCAGAGGCTCGCCGTCGGCATCGCGCGCGTGGACCATCGCCGACGTCAGGTCCTCCGTCGGGTGGTCGCGGCGCTCCTCCACGAACGCGGTGTAGTACGCGTAGGCCTCGGCGACGCGGTCGTAGCGCTCGCCCACCTCGGCCGCCGCCATCGGCTTGCTCGTGCTCTCGTCGGCCTGCGGCCCGCCGGGCGTCATCAGGCTGAAGACGTCCTCGGTCCATTGGCGGAAGCGCGGCATGTCGGCCTCGGGCAGGCCGAGCAGGCCGACGATCGTGCGCAGGGAGACCGGGTAGCAGAACTGCTGCATCAGATCGCACGCGCCATCGGCGGCGAACCCGTCGATCGTCTCGTGCGCGATCTGCCGGATGTGCGGCTCCTGCTGGGCCACGAGCCGCCGCGTGAAGGCCCGGTTGGCGTTCTTGCGCGACACCGTGTGGGTGGGCGGGTCGAGGTTGATGAACGAGACGCCCATCAGGTTCTCGGGGACGCGGCCCGCGAACTCGGGCGGCCGGGGCACCGTCCGCCACACCGCCGAGGAGAACGTCTGGTGGTCCCCGACCGCGGCGGCCACGTCGTCGTAGCGCGTCAGCACCCAGAAGTCCATCGGCGGGTAGTAGAAGACCGGGCACTCGCGGCGGGCGCGCTCCAGCAGCGGGTAGGGGTCGCGCAGGAAGTCGTCGGAGTAGGGGTCGAAGCCCTCCAGCCGCGGCCGGGCGTCGCGGTCGAGCTGCTCGGTCATGGGTTCTCCTCCCGCAGACACCGGCCGAGCATATATTGATTATGGCTTTTGTGCCACACGGTTCTCGAGAGCACCGATCCGATCTCCGCGGTCATGCCGCCTCCGGCAGGCGAGGAAGTGGTCGACCGTGATCATTCGAACTTCTAGAGTGCGCGGCCATGAGAGCTGCCGTGCTGCACCGCTTCGGCGGCACCGATGCCCTTGAGCTGCACGACGACTGGCCCGACCCGCACGTCGGGCCCGGGGACGCGCTCGTCGAGGTCCACGCCTGCTCGGTCGGCCGCGCCCTCGACGTCGAGGCGCGCGGCCGCGGCGCCGACTTCCACGTCCGCCTGCCGCGCATCCTGGGCTCCGATCCGGCCGGCGTCGTGCGCGCCGTCGGCTCCGCGGTCCGCGACTTCCGCCCCGGGGACCGCGTCGTCTCGACCAGCTCGCTCTTCTGCGGGCGCTGCGAGTGGTGCCGGCGGGGCGACACGCACGCCTGCGAGGACCACGGCGCGCTCGGCATCCAGCGCGACGGCGGCGACGCCGAGCTGTGCGCCGTCCCCGCGGGCACGCTCGCCCCGGTCCCCGACCACGTCTCCTTCGTCCAGGCCGCGGCGATGGGCGTGGCCTACCCGGTGTCGTGGAACCTGCTGCGGCACGCCGGGCGGCTCGACGCCGGCCAGGACGTGCTCGTGATGGGCGCTGCGGGGGGCCTGGGCATCGCGGGCGTCCTGATCGCCCGGGCGCTCGGCGCGCACCCGATCGCCGCGGTGGGGTCGCCGCAGCGGATGCGGCAGTGCCGCGAGCTGCTCGGCGTGCAGGACGTCGTCAGCTACGCCGACGCCGGGTGGGGCGAGCGGGTGCGCGGGCTCAGCCGCGACGGCCGCGGCGTCGACGTCGTCTTCGAGAACATCTCCGACCCGGCCACGTTCGACGACGCCCTCTCCACGCTGCGCACCGGCGGCCATCTCGTGACCTGTGGCTCCCACGGCGGCGGTACGGTCCCGCTCTGCTCGCAACGGCTGTACCGCCGGAACCTGACCGTCGCCGGACGGACGGGCGCATCGGTGACCATGACGCGGGAGGTCTTCGCGCTCGTGGCCGAGGGTCGGCTGCAGCCGCCGCCCGTGCCGCACGTCTTCCCGCTGGAGGAGATCGCCGCGGCCCATGAGGCGGCCGCCGGGCGCGGCCTGTTCAACCGCGCGGTGCTGCAGATCCGCCCCGAGGTCCCGCCCGCCGGGCGCGGCGGCCCGGATCCGCCGCGCCGCCAGACCCCGGCGTAGCGCCGCAGGATCGCCGCCCTCATGGGCCGGGCGACGGGTCCGGCGCCAGGCGCCCGACCGTCGGCGGCGCGGTGGACGCCGTGTCCAGCGGCCCGTCCCCCGGGCGCCAGCCGTACTTGGCGCCGACCGACATGATCTCGTCCAGGCCCGGCCGGCGGTGCTCGGTGTAGGGGTACGTCGCGACCTGGGCCGGCTCCGCCAGCTCCTCGAAGAAGTGCTCGAAGCCGCCCGGCAGGATGATGACCAGGAACCGGCACCAGGCCGAGGTCACGCGCCAGTCGTGGACGGTCTGCGGCGGGACGTGGACGAAGGTCCCCGGCGTGGCGTGGTGCACGGCGTCACCGACGCCGATGTCGATCGTGCCCTCCAGCACGTAGAAGCCCTCGGCGTCGCGGTCGTGGATGTGCCCCGGAGCGACCATGTCGCGCGGGCCGTACCACTCCGTCAGCGCGTAGGCGCCGTCGGTGTCTCGGGCGCGCGCCTTCATCGTGATGACGCCGCCCTGGAACCAGATCGCGGGACCGCCTCCGGGTCCCAGCCCGTAGCCGGGCGCGATCCCGGCGGGCGTCCCGCCGCCGTGCTCGGTCGCCACCGGCTCGTCGTCGGCGATCTCGGTGGGCGGGTTGGTGTCGAACGACTTGGCCACGGTGCTCTCCACGAGTTCGGGAAGAACGACGATAATGATTCGTCCGGATTGCGTGTCGCGACGCCTCGCCGCCGACCGCCGGCGGAGGCATCGTCAGCCTTCGTCCGACCCCGCCTGGACCTCGTGTTCGGCGATCGCGCGCTCCAGGCGGTCGCCCGGCCCGGCCGCGATCGCCTCGACCAGCTCACGGTGGACGACGTGGTGGCGGCGCGCGTTGAACGGCGCGATCTCAGCCTGCTCCGCAGAGCCCTCGAGGTACCGGAGCATCGAGAGGTAGACGTCCCGCAGCGGCGCGTTCGGACACAGACGGGCGATGCGGCGGTGCAGCGCCCAGGTCAGGCGCAGGTAGGGCAGCGGCTCCTCCATGGTCGTCCGCATGCGATCGAGCACCGCCCGCAGCTCGCCGACGTCGCCCGGCGTGCGCAGCCGCGCCGCGTAGCGGCAGATCAGCGGCTCCAGGACGTTGCGCACCGTGTGGTGCTGGACCATCTCCGCCTCCGACCAGCGGTAGCCCATGACGAACTGGTTGACGCGCATGCGGATCGGCTCCTCCGTGACGAAGACGCCGCCGCCCGGCCCCGGCCGGGTCGTCAGCACCCCGCGCGCCTCAAGCAGCTTCACCGCCTCGCCGAGCGTGGCCAGCGCGACGCCGAAGCGCCGGCGCAGGTCCTCCTTGGTCCCGAGCCGGTCGCCGCGGCGCAGCGTGCCGTCCAGCACCTCGGCCTCCAGCGCGCGGGCGATGCCCTCCGCGAGCGACACGCGCGGGGTTCGACTCTGGGTCACGGGTCTGATATGCACTCTATTCAATACAGTCTTTAGGAGGACACATGGACAAGCACGAGACTCCCGTGCTGAACCCGGAGAACGCGCTGAAGCTCGGTGTGTTCGGGATCAACCTGCGTGGAGGCATGACGCTCGCGGACGTCGAGGGCGCCGTCAAGGGGGAATGGGACGAGAACCTGCGGCTCGCCCGCTGGGCCGACCGCCTCGGCATCGACGCGGTCGTGCCCGTCGCGCGCTGGCGCGGCTACGGCGGGGAGGCCAATCTCGGCGACCGCTCCTTCGAGACGTTCACCTGGGCGACCGGGCTGATGGCCTCGACGCGGCGCATCCAGGCGTTCGCCACGTGCCACGTTCCGCTCGTGCATCCCGTGCAGGCGGCCAAGCTCTCCGCGACCGCCGACCACATCTCGGGCGGGCGTTTCGGCCTCAACATCGTCTCCGGCTGGAACGCCGAGGAGATGTCGATGTTCGGCCTCACCCAGCGCGAGCACGACGAGCGCTACGCGGTCGCCGACGAGTGGGCCTCCGCCGTCAAGCAACTGTGGACGACCAAGGGCGAGAAGGACTTCCGCGGCAGCTGGTTCGACATCCCCGACGGCTTCTCCGAGCCCAAGCCGGTGCAGCAGCCCTATCCGGTGATCATGAACGCGGGCACGAGCCCGGCCGGCCGGGCGTTCGCGGCCAAGCACTCCGACCTCATCTTCGCGGGGCTCACCGAGCTCGAGACCGCCGCGCGGCAGATCGCCGAGATCAAGCGCCAGGCCCGCGAGGACCACGGCCGCGAGATCGCCGTCTTCGGCCGCGGGCACGTCGTCTGCCGTGACACCGAGCGCGAGGCGCGCGCCGAGTGGGACCGGGTCCACCGCCAGCGCGCCGACATCGAGGGCGCCCGCAACGTCGTGCGCCTCAACGTCCCCAACTCCCAGAGCGCCGACTGGGAGTCGATCGCCATGCAGAAGATCATCGAGGGGATGATCGGCGGGTTCTTCTCCCTGCCGATGGTCGGCACCCCCGACCAGGTGACCGAGCTGATCCTCGGCCTGCACGAGGCCGGGATGGACGGCGTCGCGCTCTCGTGGCCCGACTTCGACGAGGGGCTTCAGCAGATGGAGGACGACCTGATCCCCCGGCTGGAGCAAGCGGGCGTCCGCCGTCCGGTGTCCGAGCTCCTGCCCCAGCCCAGCCCGGAGCGCGCATGACCCTGCCACCCCAGCCGTCCACCGGCATCGGGCACGTCGGCATCCTCGTGGCGGACCTGCGCGGCGAGGTCGAGCGCTACGGCGAGCTGCTCGGCGTGCGCTTCCGCCCGCCGGCGCCCCTGGTCTTCGACGTCGTCGAGACCGACTCGGGCACCGAGTACGACGTCGCCGTCGGCATCAGCTACGCCCCGGACGGCCCGCCGTACTTCGAGCTGCTCCAGGCGACGGGGGACACCGTGTGGACGCCGGCCCAGGGGCACGGGCTGCACCACATCGGCGGCCACGTGCCCGACATCGCGGCCGAGGAGCGCCGGCTCGAGGCCCTCGGGATGCGCGTCGAGGCGCGGATCCGCACCCACGACGGCCTCCACATCATCTCCTTCCTGCAGCCGACGACCGGCGAGAGCGTCCGCGTCGAGCTCCTCAGCGACGTGCTCTACCCGGCCTGGCGGAACTGGATGACGGGCGGGCCGCCACCGGGCCACGACCAATACCCGGACGCCTGAGCCGCGGTCTCCGGCGCGCTCATCGGGTCGGCCCGACGTTGCTCCCCTCCGGACGGTTGCCGCGGTGCGACGGCAGAACTATAATCATTATCTTCTATTGCGGAGGGGAGAACCAAGATGCCGCCTGTCCTCGACGAGCCGGTCGACAAGTACCAGCTGCCCGTCCTCAACTCCGACAACGCGCTGAAGCTCGCGCTCTTCGCGATCAACCTACGCGGCGGGGCGACGCTGGCCGACGTCGAGGGCAACGTCCAGGCGCGGTGGCCGGAGATCGAGCGCTACGCGCGCCACGCTGACCGCATCGGGGTCGATGCGATCGTCCCCGTCGCCCGCTGGCGCGGCTACGGCGGCGACGCCGACCTGGGCGACCGCTCCTTCGAGACGTTCACGTGGGCGACCGGCCTGCTCGCCGCCACCCAGCGCGTGCAGGTCTTCGCCACCGTCCACGTGCCCCTCGTCCACCCCGTCTTCGCGGCGAAGATGGCGGCGACGGCCGACCACGTCTCCGGCGGGCGCTTCGGCCTCAACGTCGTCGCTGGGTGGTACGCCAAGGAGCTGGCGATGTTCGGCGTCACCCAGCGCGAGCACGACGACCGCTACGAGGTCGCCGACGAGTGGACGACGATCATCCGCCGCCTGTGGACCACCCCCGGGGAGATCGACGTCCACGGGCGCTTCTTCGACATCCCGGCCGCGTTCTCCGAGCCCAAGCCGCTGCAGCAGCCCTATCCCACGATCATGAGCGCGGGCACGAGCCCGGCCGGGCGCGACTTCGCCGCCAAGCACGCCGACGTGAACTTCGCCGGGCTGACGACGTTCGACACGGCCGCCCAGCAGATCGCCGACATCAAGCGGTTCGCGCGCGAGACGCACGGGCGCGAGCTGCGCATCTTCGCCCGCGCCCACGTGGTCTGCCGCGACACCGAGCGCGAGGCCAAGCGCTACTACGACCTCGTCCACCGCCAGTACGGGGACTACGCCGGCGCCGCCAACGTCACCGGCATCGCCAAGGCCGAGTCCCAGAGCACGGACTGGACGATGGACCAGAAGAAGCTGCTGGAGGGCATGATCGCCGGCCTGTGGGGGATCCCGATGGTCGGTACCGCGGAGCAGATCGTCGACCAGATGCTGCAGGTCCACCAGGCCGGCGCGGACGGCATCGCGCTCTCGTTCGTCGACTACGACGACGGGCTGACGCGCCTGGAGCAGCAGATCCAGCCGCTGCTCGAGCAGGCGGGCGTGCGCGCGGCCGGCCGCACGCCCCAGCCGGCGGCTCAGTCGTAGAGCACGTTGACGTTCTTCAGCCGCGCGTAGGAGTACAGCTCCTCGATGCCCTCCTCGGTGCCGACGCCCGAGTCCTTCCAACCGCCGTAGGCGCAGCCCGGGAAGTGCTTCTGGGAGTCGTTGACCCACACGTAGCCCGCCTCGATGTCGCGGGCGAAGCGGTGGGTCAGCGACAGGTCGCCGGTGTAGACGCTGGCCGTCAGCCCGAGCGAGACGCCGTTGGCGATGGACAGCGCCTCGTCGTAGCTGTCGAACGGCATCGCGGCGAGCACCGGACCGAAGATCTCCTCCTGGGCCAGGCGCGAATCGGGCGCGACGTCGTCGAAGAGCGTGGGGCGAACGAACAGGCCCCCGGCCAGTGCCTCGTCCTCCGGCGGCCCGCCGCCGGCGACGACGCGCGCGCCCTCCTCCCGGCCGATCTCGAGGTAGCGCATGACCTTGTCGAACTGGCCCCGGTGCACGATCGCGCCGGTGTCGGTGGACTCCTCGGCGGGCATGCCGGAGCGCAGCCCGTCCATCTGCTCTCCCAGGCGCGAGACGAGCTCCTCGTGCAGGGAGCGGTGGACGATCAGCCGCGACGTCGAGCCGCACGACTGGCCCTGCCAGGTGAAGGCCATGCCGCGCATCGCGCCGTCGATCGCCTTCTCAACGTCGGCGTCGGGGAAGATCACGATCGGGTTCTTGCCGCCGAGCTCGAGCGTCACCGTCTTGACCGCCACGCTCGCCGCGCGCGCCTGGATCGTGCGGCCGATCTCGGCCGAGCCGGTGAAGGCCACGCGGCGCACGTCGGGGTGGGTGACGAGCGCGTCGCCCGCCTCGGACCCCAGCCCGGTGACGACGTTGACGACGCCGGGCGGGAACGCCTCGTCGAAGAGCTCGGCGAGCTTCAGCGCCGAGGTCGACGTGTGCTCGGACGGCTTGATGACGATCGTGTTGCCCGCCACCAGCGGCGCGGCGGCCTTGCCGGCGGCGAACATCAGGGGGTGGTTGAACGGCACGATCCGCCCGACCACCCCGAAGGGCTGCATGAGCGTGTAGTTCAGGCGACCGGGCGCGCCTGGGATCGTGTCGCCGCGCAGCTGCAGGGCGAGCCCGGCGAAGTAGCGCAGCGTACCGACCGCCTTGTGGGCGTCCCCGCGCATCTCGCGGATCGGGCTGCCGTTCTCGGTGACGTCGCACATCGCGAGCTCGTCGGCGTGCTCGAGGATGAGGTCGGCGAGCTTGCGCAGGCAGGCCGCGCGCTCGGCCGGCGCCGTGTGCTGCCAGGTCGCAAACGCCCGCTTGGCTGCCTGGACGGCGTCGTCGACGTCACCGGCCTCGCCCCGCGGGAAGCGGGCGCAGACCTCACCGGTCGCGGGGTTGTAGGTGTCGATCGTCTGCCCCGACCGCGCCTCCTTGAACGCCCCGCCGACCAGCATCGGCAGCGTCTTGATCCCGGCATCGACGGCCATCGGCTCTCCCCTCACCCGCACGCGGAATGACATACAATGATTGTGTTCAGTCTAGCCGACGCCGGAGGACGCATGGAGAGACAAGCAGACGGCCGCGTCGCGGTCGTCACGGGCGCCGCCCAGAGCATCGGGCAGGCGTTCGCGGTCCGCCTGGCCCAGGACGGCCATCGCGTGGCGATCGCCGACGTGCAGCCCGCGGATGCCACCGTGGCGATGATCGAGGAGGCCGGCGGGCAGGCGTTCAGCGCCGTCTGCGACATCGCCTCCGCCGAGAGCGTGGCGGGGTTCGCCGAGCAGGTGCGCGAGCACTACGGCCGCTGCGACGTGCTCGTCGCCGCCGCCGGCATCTACCCGGTGCAGGAGTTCTCACAGGTCACGTGGGAGGATTGGCGCCACGTGCTGTCGGTCAACGTGGACTCGCTCTTCCACCTGACCAAGGCGTTCCTGCCCGGGATGGTGCAGCACGGCTGGGGCCGGATCATCGCGGTCAGCTCGACGACCTTCCACACGGGCACGCCCCGGTTCGTCGCCTACACGACGAGCAAGGCCGGCGTGATCGGCTTCGTCCGGGCCCTGGCGACCGAGGTCGGCGAGTCCGGCGTCACCGTGAACTCGATCGCGCCCAGCCTCGTGCGGACCGAGGGGACGCTGGCCGGCCCCCAGGGCCCGCTGGGCTGGTTCGAGCACACGCGCGAGCTGCAGGCGATCAAGCGCACCCAGGAGCCCCGCGACCTCGTCGGCGCGATCTCGTTCTTCGCCTCCGACGACTCCGCGTTCATCACCGGCCAGACGCTGCCGGTCGACGGCGGGCTCAGCCGCGTCTGACGCTCGGGCGGCTCACAGGTTCTGGCCCTTGCAGTCGAACCCGCCGTCCACGAACAGCTCCGCGCCGGTGATGAACGACGCCTCGTCACTGGCCAGGAACAGGGCGGCGTAGGCCACCTCCTCCGGGCGTCCGCGGCGGCCCATCGGGGTCGCCGCGATGATCGCGTCGACGGGGCTGTCGGCGACCAGCGGCGTGTCGATCAGCCCCGGGTGCAGCGAGTTCACGCGGATGTTGTCGCCCACGTAGGACATCGCCGCGTTCTTGGCCAGGCCGGCCACCGCGGCCTTGGTCGTGGAGTAGGCCGCCAGCTCGGGCACCCCGCGCTTGGCGAAGGTCGAGGAGACCTGCACGATCGCGCCGCCGCCGCGCTCGCGCAGCAGCGGGACCGCGTGCTTCATGCCCAGGAAGCTGCCCGTCTGGTTGACGGCCAGCACCGCCTGCCAGTCCTCCAGCGCGGTGCCGACGATGTCGGCGGGGCTGCCGGAGATGCCGGCGTTGTTGACGAGCACGTCCAGCCCGCCGAAGTCGGCCACCAGCCGTTCGCACGTCGCGCCCCACGAGTCGGGGTCGCTGACGTCGAGATGGTAGGCGCGGGCGACCCCACCGGCACGGGTGATCTCCTGCACGAGCTCGGCCGCGAGGTCGTCGCGCACATCAGCGATCGCCACCCGGGCGCCCTCGGCGGCGAACAGCCGCGCCTCGGCGGCGCCCATGCCTCGGGCGCCGCCGCTGATCAGCGCGACCTTGCCGGCCAGTCGGCCGGACGGTCGTTGTGTCATCTCACCACTCGGGGTTGAACGTGTCGACGTTGTCCTTCGTGATCTCCGGGCCGGGCGCCGTGTCCAGCGCGATGTCGTACTCGGTCTTGCCGAGCGTCTCGCCGTGGAGCGCCTTGATGGCCAGCTCGACCGACGTGCGGCCGAGGGTCGCCGGGTACAGGGCCGAGGTGCCGAACTCGTCGCCGGCCTTGATCGAGGTGACGCCGATCTTGCTGCCGCCACCGCCGATGACCTTGACCTGGTCCATCTTCCCCGTCTCCTTGAGCGCCTTGATGGAACCCTGCGCGCTCTGCTCGGAGTCGGCGGTGATGACGTCGACGTCCGGCGTCTTGGCCAGCAGCGACTTCGTCAGCGTGTAGCCGGTGCCGGTGTCGAAGTTCGACGCCGCCTGATCGACGACCTTGACGTTGGGATGGTCGCTCTTCAGCGTGTCCAGGAACGCCTGACGCGACTGGCTGGCGAAGACGAAGGCCGGGGGCCCGTTGTAGTAGGCGACCTTGCACGGGTCCTTGTCCGCGCACGCCTTGGCCGTCATGGCGGCCAGCGCCTTGCCGTTGGTCGTCGGCAGCGCCAGCACGGAGGCCGCGATCCCGTCGACCTGGGCCTTCGTCGTGTACTCCGCCCCGAGCGGGCTGTCGACGGCGACGACGACGTCGCCCTTGCCGATCGCCTGGCGCGCGCACGGCACGACCGTCGGGCCCGAGACCGCCTTGATGACGAAGACGTTGAACTTCTGGGCGGCCAGCGCGTCCGAGCACTGGCTGACCTGCTTCTGCGGGTCGTTGTCGGCGCTGAAGACCTGGATGTCCGCGCCCTCCTTGGCCGCCTGCTCCTTCAACGCGTTCGACAGCGACGTGTCGTATGGGTTGGCGGAGTCGACGATGAACGCGGCGATCGTCGCCTTCTTGCCTCCCGACGACGCCGTCGACGTCCCACCGCCCGTGGTGGCGGCGGCGCTGGCGGTGCTTCCGGTGCTGCTGTTGTCGCTGCTGCTCCCGCATGCGACGAGCCCCAGGCTCGTGGCCGCGAGAGCGGCGACGACCAGAACACGAGCGCCCTTGTGGGCCACTGGCGTCATCTCTCTCTCCCCTCGGATCTACTGAACCGACTCACGTCCAACCATATTGAACATGATCATTCGGAGCAACCCGCTGCTGCTCCGGGGTGTGCGTCAGACGGTGCGACGCCGGGAGAGGGCGTCCGTGGCGACGGCGGCGAGGATGATCCCGCCCTGCACGATCTGCTGGTAGACCTGGTTCAGCGACAGCAGGTTGAAGCCGTTGCTGATCAGCGCGAGGAACAGCACGCCGAAGATCGTGCGCCAGATGGCGCCGCGGCCACCGGTCACGCTGGTCCCGCCGACGACCACGGCGGCGAACGCCTGCAGGACCATCGAGATCCCGTCCCCCGCCTGGGCCTGGCCCGACTTCGAGGCGACGATCACGCCCGCGATGCCCGCCGCCGTGCCGCTGACGGCGAACGCCACGATCTTCACGAGGCGGGTGTTGATGCCCGACAGCCGCGCCGCCTCGACGTTGCCGCCGACCGCGTAGACCCAGCGGCCGAAGCGCGTGCGGCTGAGCACGAACGCGCAGGCCAGCGCGAACGCGGCGAAGATCCACACCGACCACTTCACCCCCGCGAGCGCGTTGAACGCCAGGTCGCCGTAGTTCTGGTCGGTCACGGCCACCAGGAACCCGCCCGTGATGACCAGCCCCAGCCCCGCGATCATCAACCCGCTGGCCAGGGTGCAGACGAACGAGTTGATCCGGAAGTAGGTGACCAGCAGCCCGTTGATCACCCCGGCCGCGAGGGAGGCCAGGATGCCGAGCAGGAAACAGACGGCGACGCCGACGCTCGGCTCGAGCTTCGCGGCCACGACGCCGCACAGGATCAGCATCGCTCCCGCCGAGAGGTCGAACTCCCCGGCGATCGTCACGAACGTCAGCGCGCAGGCCAGGATGCCGATCGGCGCCGCGTTCTCGAGGACGTTGAGGATGTTCTCCTTCGTCAGGAAGACGTCGCTGCTCAGGGCGAGCACGATGCACGCCACGATCACCACGACGACGATCATGTACTCGCGTACGACATTGACGACCGCGCCCGCTGCGCCGCCCCGTGTCGAACCGGGGTCGAGCGCGACACCGCCCGTCGGCGTCGCTGTCACCGGCTGCTCATCGAGCATCCGCGCTCCCTTCCTTCGTTGTGTTGCCCGGGCCGGTTCCTCCGAACGCGGCTCGCATGATCGACTCCTCCTGCGCGGCGTCGCCCTCGAACTCCGCCACGATCCGCCCCCCGCGCACCACCAGCACGCGGTGCGACAGGCCGAGGACCTCCTCGATCTCGCTGGAGATCATCAGCACCGCCATCCCGCTCTCGGCCAGGCCCTTGAGCAGCTCGTAGATCGTCTGCTTGGCGCCGACGTCGACGCCGCGGGTGGGCTCGTCGGCGATCAGCAGCTTGGGTTGGCGGACCAGCCACTTGGCCAGGGCGACCTTCTGCTGGTTGCCGCCCGAGAGGGCAGAGACCGGCATCGAGGGCGTCGCGACCTTCGCCTGGACGCGCCCGAGCATCTCCTTGACGACCCGGCGCTCGCGCCGGCCCTGCAGGACCTCGTGGCGGCACACCTGATCGAGGTGGACCATGCTGACGTTCTCGGCGACCGAGCGGTGCATCGCCAGGCCCTGGTCCTTGCGGCTCTCGGGCAGGAGCGCGGCGCCGCGGCGGATCGCGTGGCGCGGTGAGCCCATCCGCAGCGCGCGCCCGTCGATCTCGACGGTGCCGCTCGCGGGGTCCGCGCCGAAGATGCCCCGGGCGATCTCCGTGCGGCCGCTGCCCACGAGCCCGGCGAGGCCGACGATCTCGCCCGCCCGGATGTCGAAGCTCACGTCGGTGAAGGCCGGCGACCGCGTCAGGTTGCGCACCTTCAGGACGACCGGTGCATCGGGCGGGGGCGGCGCGGGCTCGGGGAAGACGTACTCCAGCGAACGGCCGAGCATCGCCGTGATCATCGTCTCCACCGTCTCCTTCGCCGCCGGGGCCGTCCTCACGTGGCGGCCGTCCTTCAGGACGGACACGGTGTCGGCCAGCGCGAGCACGTCCTCGAGGAAGTGCGAGACGAAGATGATCGTCACGCCCTCCTCGCGCAGGGCGCGGGCGATCGCCAGCAGGCGGTCGGCCTCGATGCGGCTGAGCGCGGCGGTGGGTTCGTCCATGACGATCAGCCGCGCGCCGCGCACGAGCGCGCGCATGATCTCGATCTTCTGCTGGTCGGCGGTGCGCAGGCCCCCGGCGATGACGCCCTGCTCGCCGGTGAAGCCGACCCGCTCGGCGAGCTCGTCGAAGCGCTTGCCCTGCGCGCCGCGGTCGAGCATCCCGCCACTGCGCCGCTCGGCGCCGAGGAAGACGTTGTCGAGCGCGGTCATGTCGCGGACGGTCGCCAGCTCCTGGTCGATCAGCGCGATGCCGGCCCGGATCGCCTCGCGGGGCGAGCGGTAGCGGACCTCCTCGCCGTCGACGGAGATCGTCCCCTCGTCGGGGGCGACGGCGCCGGCGATGATCTTGCCGAGCGTCGACTTGCCCGCCCCGTTCTCCCCCACCAGGGCGTGGATCTCCCCGCGGGCGATGCTGACGCTGACGTCCTCCAGCGCGCGCGCTCCGGCGTAGCGCTTGTGGATCGAGCGCACGGACACCTGCAGGCCCCCGAGCCCCTCGGGCGCCAGCGTCGCGAGCGCGGACCCGTCCGAGTCCTCGATCTGCACTGCCACTGCCTTCCTCTCTCCTCGATCCGGCCCGCCTGCCCGAACCCCCGGACCCGGTTCAGACCGAATGAATATGGTGCGAAGCTATCACCTGGGCAGCGTGCCCACAACGGCGCGGGTTGTTCTTCAAGTAGATTGATTATAGGTTTACTGACGATGGCCGGAACGGACGAGCAGGAGGCGACGATGACCACGAGATCAGCGCAGGCAGAGACGAGCGGCGGGCCGGCGGGGCCCGGCGACCGCCCGACGGGCGTGCACCTCGTGGGCAGCATCCCGCTGGGCGATGCCGACGGGGTCTTTCGCGGCGTCGCGGGCGTCCTGGGCTCGCACGTGCGGCGCATCCCCGACGGCGAGACCGGCAAGCGGTCACGCTGGAACAGCTGGACGGCTCCCACCTACGAGGCCACGGAGGGCCTCGAGCTCGTCGACCCGCCCGAGGGCAGCTACACCCCGTGGAAGCAGGCCCGCCTCGTCATCGACCCCGAGGACCTCGTGCTCGAGCGCATCGGGTTCGCCGACGCCGCGCTGTCCTCCTACGAGCGCTTCGCGGCGCTGAAGGCCGACGGCACGATCCCCCGGCACGTCCGCTTCCAGGTCTGCCTGCCCTCGCCGGTCGCGCCGATGACCGTGCTCATCGAGCCGGGCTCGGCGCTGGCGGTCGAGCCCGCCCACCTGCGTCAGCTGCGGGCCGAGATCGACGAGATCCTCGAGGGGGTCCCCCACGACCAGCTCGCCATCCAGTGGGACGTCTGCCAGGACGTCGGCATCTGGGAGGGCTTCTACGAGGCCTACTACGACGACCCCAAGGAGGGGACGGTCGAGCGCCTGCGCTGGTGCGCGGAGCAGATCCCGCCGGACGTCGAGCTCGGCTACCACTTCTGCTACGGCGATTTTGGGCACAAGCACTTCATGAACCCCACCGACCTGGGCGTGGTCACGGAGATGGCCAACGCGGTCACGCAAGCCGTCGACCGGCGCATCGACTGGATCCACCTGCCGGTCCCCATCGACCGCGACGACGAGGCCTACTTCGCACCGTTGGGCGACCTGGAGCTCACGTCCGGGACGGAGCTGTACCTGGGGCTGGTGCACCACGGCGACGGGGTCGAGGGCGCCCAGCGGCGCATGTCCGCCGCGCGGTCCGCGACCGGCGATTTCGGCGTCGCCACCGAGTGCGGCTTCGGCCGCCGGCCCGCCGAGACCATCGAGCCGCTCCTGCGCCTGCACGCCGACATCGCGGCGCCCGTCGCCTGACGTGACCGTGAGCGCTTCAGACGGCCGGCACTTCGTGCCGCTCACCCTCGCCGTCAACGAGTACGACCACGTCCGCGACCTCTGCACCGGCATCGTGCCGGTGGAGGGCATCGCGCTGAACTGCCTGCAGTTCCCGGTGGAGGAGATCTTCTTCCGCTTCACCCGGTTCCGCGAATGGGACGTCTCGGAGCTCTCGCTGGCGAAGTACTGCTCGCTGCGGGCGTCGGGCGACGACTCGCTCGTCGCCATCCCCGTGTTCACCTCGCGGGCCTTCCGCCACTCGGCCATCTTCGTGCGGGCCGACGGGCCGGTCGACGACCCGGCCGAGCTCGCCGGCGGGCGCATCGGCGTGCCCGAGTGGACCCAGACGGCCACCGTCTACGCGCGCGGCCTGCTCGCGCACGACTACGGCGTGCGGCCCCAGGACGTCACCTGGATCCAGGCCGGCACGAACGAGGTCGGGCGCTCCGAGGGCGTGGCGGTCGCGCTGCCGGAGGGCATCTCGGTGCAGGCGATGCCCGACCGCACGCTCAACGACATGCTGCTGGGCTCCGAGCTGGACGCGATCATCGCCGCCCATCCGCCGACCGGCTTCAAGTCCGGCGGCGAGATCGTGCGGCTGTTCAGCGATCACCGCAGCGTCGAGCAGGAGTCCTTCGCCCGCACCGGCGTCTTCCCGATCATGCACGTCGTCGCCCTGCGCGCCGACGTCCACGAGCGCCACCCGTGGATCGCGATGAACCTGTTCAAGGCGTTCGAGGAGGCCAAGCAGCGCAGCCTCGCCCGCGCGCAGGAGGTCAACGCGCCGTTCATGCCCGTGCCGTGGGCGCCCGCGCATGTCCAGAGCGCCCGGGCCATGTTCGGCGACGACTTCTGGCCCTACGGGATCGAGCCCAACCGGGCGACGCTGGAGACGTTCCTGCGCTACGCCTACGAGCAGGGCGTCTGCGCCCGTGAGCTGACCCCGGACGAGCTGTTCGTCCCGCAGGTGCAGCACACGTTCCGCATCTGAGCGCTACTTCATGCGGCCCACGAACGGGTCGCGTGCCTCGTCGGACATCTCGACCCAGACGCTCTTGGGCGCCAGGAACTCGTCGACGGCCTCGATCCCGTTCTCGCGGCCGTGCCCGCTCAGCCCGGCCCCGCCGTGGGGCGCCAGCGGCGACATGTTGCGGTATGTGTTGATCCAGACGGTGCCGGCGCGCAGTCGGCCGGCGACGCGGTGGGCGCGCTTGACGTCACGCGTCCAGATCCCGGAGGCCAGCGAGTAGCGCGTGGAGTTGGCGATCGCGACCGCCTCGTCCTCGTCGGCGAACGCCATCACGGCGAGGACCGGTCCGAAGACCTCCTCCTGGGCGATGCGCATCGACGTCGTGACCCCGGTCAGCACCGTCGGCTGGAAGTAGACGCCGCCCGGCGCCTGCGGCAGCTGCGTCGCCTCGCCGCCGGCGACGACCGTCGCGCCCTCGTCCCGCGCGCTCTGGACGAGCGCGCGGACGTGCTCGAGGTGCTCGGGCGTGGCGATCGGACCGACCTGCGTCCGCGGGTCGGTCGGCAGCCCGAGGCGGATCGCGGCGGTGCGCTCGATCAGCCGGCCCAGGAACTCGTCCAGCAGGTCGCGGTGCACGAGCGCCCGCGAGCCGGCGATGCACGTCTGGCCCGCCGCGGCGAACACGCCGGCCACGACGCCGACGACGGCCGCGTCGAGGTCGGCGTCGTCGAAGACGACGTTGGCCGACTTGCCGCCCAGCTCGAACGAGGTGGGCGTGAGGTTCTCCGCCGCCGAGCGCGCGATCGCCCGCGCGGTCGCGGGGCCGCCGGTGAACGTCACGTGGTCGATGCCCGGGTCCTCCACCAGCGCGCTGCCGCACTCCGGCCCCATGCCCGTGACGACGTTGACGACGCCGGGCGGGAAGCCCGCGCGCTCGAAGAGCGCGGCGAACTCCAGCACCGATGCCGACGCGACCTCGCTCGGCTTGAGCACGACCGTGTTGCCCGTGGCCAGCGCCGGTGCGAGCTTGCACGTGGCGAGCACGAGCGGCGAGTTCCACGGCGCCAGCGCGGCGACGACGCCGACCGGCTCGCGGGTGATGTAGTTCAGCACGCTCGGGAAGTCGAACTTCGGGACCCGGCCGTCCAGCTTGTCGGCCAGGCCGCCGAAGAAGCGGTACCAGCGCGGCAGCGCGCTGGCCTGCGCGTGGGCCTCCTTGAGCAGCTTCCCGTTGTCGCGCGTCTCGACCGCCGCGAGCTCGTCGACGTGCTCCTCGATGAGCGCGGCGAGGTCGAACAGCAACCGGCCGCGATCGCTGGCGGTGATCGAGCGCCACGGTCCCTCGAACGCCGTGCGCGCCGCCTCGATCGCCCGGCGCACGTCGTCGGCGCCCGCATCGGGGATGCGGGCCCACGGCTCGCCGTTGCTGGGATCGCGGCTGAGGAAGGTCCGCTCGGCGGCGGCCGCCTCCCAGGCGCCGCCGATGAGCATCCGGTACTCCGCCAGCGCGGTCTGCTGCTCGATGACTGCCATCGTCTCGCCCTATCCCTTCCGGCCGAAGCTGGACTCGGCCAGCACCGGCTCATCGCGGAGCTGCACATCCATCGCCACGGCCGTCCCGCACCCGGGGCAGGCGAACTCGCGCAGCACGATCTCGTCCACGCGGCCGGTCTCGTTCAGGGCGCTCGTCGCCGTGATCGGGAGCTCGCGCATCAGCGTGCCCTGCTTGTGGTCCTCGTCGTAGGCCCCGAAGCGGTGGTGGCACTCGGTGCAGCGCAGCGAGCGCGCCCCGTCGACCTCGACCGCCTCGATCGTGTCGGCCACCTGGTGCAGGACCGCGCCCCCGTCGAGCGTCCCCCCGCCCGCCCCCTCGGCCACCGGCCGCCCGTCGCGCAGGCGCGTCGCCCGCAGCTCGTCGCGGGCGCTCTCGGTCGCCGTCGCGTCGTGGGCGCCGTCGCCCAGCGCGACGCCGTAGATCGTGCGGGCGATCTCCGGCGAGATCAGGCCGTGGCGGACGTCACGCACGACGAGCTCGGGGTCGCGGCGCAACGGGTCGCCGAAGCCGCCGCCCCCGTTGACCACGGTCACGAGGAAGTCGCCGTCGTCGAGCACCGTGTGGTCCTTGGCTGCCAGCACGTCGACCTCGGCCCCCTCCAGGAGCTCCGTGGAGTCCGGGATCTGCCCACCGGCGAACAGGTCCCGGACGTTGGATCCGCGGTACACGACGTTGGACTTCACCGATGCCGGCGTCCCGCCCGAGAGGCCGTGACCCTCCGGCTGGCTCACGCCGGAGGCCAGCGTCACCGAGACGATCGGGATCGGGTTCTTGTGGGGCAGGATCCCGAACTCGATCCCGGCGCCCCCGCGCCAGCGCCCGTGCCCGCCGGAGTCGCGCCGCTCGCGGCGGTACACCTGCAGGACCGGCGACCGGCTCTCGGTCGTCTCCGCGTTGGGGATCGTCGACGACATCGAGTGCAGGATGCCGCCGCTGTCGACGCCGTCGCCGAACGTCCGTGCCCCGCCGCCACCGCCGCAGCAGTCCATGAAGACGTGCGCGAACGGCTCGCCGTGGCGGTCCAGGCCGGCCATCACCGGGCAGTTGATGCCCGGCGACCAGCACGCCTGCGCCTCGGCGCGCAGCTCGTCGGAGGCCATCAGCATCTTCGCGAACGCATTGGCGACGACATCCTGCGTGGACAGCGTCGCCATGATCGAGGCCATCGACACGCCCGCGGGGCTGAGGGCGTTGTTGATCGTGCCCTCCTGGGAGACGATCTCGATCACCCGCCGGCCCGCGTCGACCGCCCATGGCAGGTCGTAGCAGAGGAAGGTCAAGAAGACCCCGAGCACGGCGCCCTCCATCGCGGGCCGGGCGCAGTTGACCGCGCCCGGCGCCTGCGGCGAGGTGCCGGTGAAGTCGACGATCAGTCGGTCACCCGTCTTGGTGATCGCGCAGCGCATCGGGTACAGCTCGTCGTTGCGGCCGTCGTGGTCGTGGTAGATCTGGTCGGACCACGTGCCGTCGGGCATGTCGGTCAGCCGCCGGCGGACCACGCGCTCGACGTAGTCGATGATCTGCTCCTGGGAGGCCAGGAAGGCCTCGATCCCGTACTGCTCGATCAGCTCGTGGATGCGCCGGTGCGTGATCCGCATCGACGCGAGCCGGGCGCGCAGGTTCAGCGCGTTGAGCTCCGGCGTGCGGTGGTTGCGCAGGTAGGCGCGCTCGAGGTCGCTGCGCAGCTCGAAGTTCTCGACCATCTTGATCGGCGGGAAGATCGGCGCCTCGCCGAAGCGGTCCTCCGACCCGACGACGAAGCTGCCCGGCACCGGGCTTCCGACGTCGTTGTCGTGCATGACGATGCCGGCCCAGCTGACGATCTCGCCCTCCCAGAAGATCGGCGTGGCGAGGATGCCGTCGTTGGCGTGCAGGGCGCCCCACCACGGGTCGTTGCTGAAGAACATGTCGCCCTCGCGCATGTTCTCCGCGCCCCACTCCTCGATCACCTTGCGCACGAACACGTCGATCGTCGAGGCGTGCTGGATGATGTAGATCCCCGAGTACAGGCCGCGCCCGTCCCCGGTCATCAGCGCCGCGTTGAAGTCCAGCGCCTCGTAGACCACGGGCGAGCCCGACAGGCGCGCGGCGATCATCGCCTGGTCGTCGTTGATCGCCCACAGGCGGTGACGGATGACCTCGAAGGTCACCGGGTCCACGATCACCGATGACCGGTCGCCCGGCTGCGTCTCCATCTGGGTCATCGCACTGCCTCCCGCTCTCCCGCCGCGGCGGCGACAGGGCCGGCCACGGTGCTGGTCGGCCGCAGCCGCAGGGTCAGATAGCGGTCGACGACCGCCTCGTAGTCGGCGGGGACGACCACGCTGTCGCCCATCCGCTGGACGATCGCCGGGCCGGCGAGCACGTTGCCCGCCGCCAGCCGGTGGCCGTCGTAGACCGGCGTGGCGCGGAACCCGTCGGGCTCGAAGTACGCCTCGCGCTCGCCGGTGATCGCGCCGCTCGCGTCGGCGCCGGCCTCCTCGTGCTCGGGGAAGCTGATGCGCTTCAGCGAGCGCGCTCCGACCACCCGGTGGGTCTCGAACTCCAGCCCGCCGCCGGCCAGCAGCGCGCCCTCGCCGTACAGGTGGCCGTAGCGCTCCTCGAAGCGCGCGGCGATGCGGGCCTCGGTCTCGGCGGTGAGCTCGCCCGGCTCGACCTCGACGTCGATCGTGTGGACCTGGAGGCGGTAGCGCACGCCGAGCGTCCGCGTCAGCGTGACCTCGTCGGCCGGGACGCCCTCGCGCTCGAACTGCTCCAGCACCCGACGCTCGAGGCCGCGGTAGGTCTCGTTCATCTCGGCGAGCTGCGCGGCGCCGACCGGCGTCATGAGCTGGCGGGAGACCTGCTCGGTGTGCGTGATGTCGCACGTGAGCATCCCCTCGGCCGAGAACGCGGTGGAGTCCGCGAGCACGAGGATCGCCTTGGAGCCGATCTCGTGGCCGTAGAACGCCGCGTGCGTCGGGCCGGCGCCGCCGTAGGCGACGAGCACGCATTCGCGCGGGTCGTGGCCCTGCTCGATGGTCGACTTGCGGATCAGGTCGCCCATGTGCGCGTTGATGATCCGGAAGACGCCGAGCGCGACCTCTTCGGGCTCCATGCCCAGCTCGGCGCCGAGCGGCGCCATCGCGCGCAGCGCGAGGTCGCGGTCGAGGTCCATCCGGCCGCCCAGGAAGGCGCCGGGGTTGAGGTAGCCGAGGACCAGGTCGGCGTCGGTCACCGTCGGGTTGGTCCCGCCGAGGCCGTAGCACGCGGGACCCGGCCGCGAGCCGGCGCTCTGGGGCCCGACACGCAGCAGGCCGCCCTCGTCCAGCCACGCGATGCTGCCGCCGCCGGCGCCGATCGACTGCACCGACACCTTCGGGATCTTCACCGTGTACTGGGAGACGACGGGCTCGGGGTCGGTCGGCACCTCGCCGCGCAGGATCAGCCCGACGTCGAAGGACGTGCCGCCGACGTCGGTGCAGATGACGTTGTCCTCCCCGTAGAGCTGGCCCAGGTACTGGCAGCCCAGGATCCCGCCCGTCGGACCGGAGTCGAGCGTGAGGATCGGGCGCTGCGCCGCGTCCTGCACGGAGGTCAGGCCGCCGCTGGCCTGCATGACCAGCAGGGGATGCCCCAGGCCCTCGTCGCGCAGGCGCTGCTCGAGGTCCGCGAGGTAGCCCACCACCTTCGGGCCGACGTAGGCGTTGATCGCCGTCGTCGCGGTGCGCTCGTACTCGCCCAGCAGCGGCGCGATCTCGCTGGAGATCGTCACGAACACCCCGGGCGCCCGCTCGGCCAGCAGCTTCTTGAGCCGGCGCTCGTGCGCGTCGTTGACGAACGACCACAGGAAGGAGACGGCGATCGCCTCCACGCCCGCGGCCACGAGGCTGTCGATCGCGGCGACCGCCTCGTCCTCGCGCAGCGCCACGACCACGTCGCCGTCGACGTCGACGCGCTCGGCGATGCCGCGGATCAGCTCGCGCGGCACGACGGGGTCGGGCTTGTTCAGGATCGACGAGTGGACGAGGTCGCGCTCGGGCAGGCCGGCGCGCTTGGCATAGACCTTGCCGATGATGATCGCGTCCTCGTGCCCGCGCGTGGTGATCAGGCCCGTGCGGGAGCCGGTGCGCGTCAGCACGGCGTTCGTCGCCACGGTCGTGCCGTGGACGAAGAGGTCCGTGGCCCGCAGCAGCTCGGTCCGCGACAGTCCCAGCTGATCCGCGTTGACCTGCACGGCGCTGAGCACGCCCTCGGCCAGCGACTCATGGGTGGTCAGCGACTTGGAGACGCTGCGGTGGCCGTTCTCGTCCGCGATCACGCAGTCGGTGAACGTGCCCCCGATGTCCACGCCGATTCGGTATCTCATGCTCTCCTCCGGGCCCGGCATCACATATCGACCATAATCATTACCAGTTCCGAGCCGGCGGTCAGCCCCAGACCTCCTCCGCGGTCTCCACGATGAGCCGGAGCTTCGCCACCTGCTGCTCGTAGCTGAGCGCGTTGCCCTCGACCACCGAGGCGAACCCGCACTGCGGCGACAGGCAGAGCTGGTCGACGTCGATGTAGCGCGACGCCTCCTCGATCCGTCGCTTGAGGTCGTCCTTGGCCTCCAGCTCACCGCGCTTGGAGGTCACGAGGCCGAGCACCACGACCTTGTCGCGCGGGACGAAGCGCAGCGGCTCGAAGCCGCCGGAGCGCTCGTCGTCGTACTCGAGGAAGAACCCGTCGACGCCGAGGTCGCCGAACAGCGCCTCGGCGACGAAGTCGTAGCCGCCCTGCGCCATCCACGACGAGCGCAGGTTGCCGCGGCAGAGGTGCGTCGTGATCCGCATGTCCTCGGGCTTGGCCGCCAGCACGCGGTTCATCTGGGCGATGTAGGTCTCGTGCTGGTGGTCGGGGTCGGCGCCCATCCGGGCCAGGCGATCGCGCTGGGCCGGGTCGTTGACGTAGGCGAGGCTCACGTCGTCGAGCTGCAGGTACGTGCAGCCGAGCTCGGCGAGCCCGGCGATCTCGTCGCGGTAGGCGCCGACGAGGTCGTCCCAGAACGCTTCGAGGTCGGGGTAGACGTCCTCGTCGATCTCCTCGCGGCCGCTGCGGAAGTGGATCATCGAGGGCGACGGGATCGTGAGCTTGGGCGTCGCCGTGGTGGTGAGCGAGCGCAGCGCGGCGAAGTCGTCGCCGAAGATCACGTGGTCCAGCCCGATGCGGCCGTCGACGCGCATGAGCGAGGCGCCGGTCCGGGGCGACAGCTCGAGCTTGCCGCCTGCCGGCGCCGGCGTCGCGATCGTCCCGGTGGGCTCGATTCCCGCCAGCTGGTAGGCGAAGTCGGTCATCCACGACTTCCGCCGGTACTCGCCGTCGGTCGCCGACCGCAGCCCCACGTCCTCCTGCATGCGGACGGCCGCGGCGATCGCCTCGTCCTCGGCGGCGCGGAGCCCCTCGGCGGTCAGGCTGCCGTCGGCGAAGGCGGCGCGAGCGGCGAACAGCTCGGGCGGCCGCAGGAGGCTCCCGACGTGATCGGCGCGAAACGGCGGGCTGGTACGCGGTCCCAAGGTGGTGCTCCCCGGTGGATTGACACGGTCGAGCGACAGCATATGATTCAACGCAATGGTTCGGGGTATTTCATGAACGAGGAGAGCGATGCCTGATCCGCAGCTGGATCCCGACGCCCTGCCGGACACCCTCCGGTTCGGCATCTTCCTGCCGCCATACCACCGCACCGAGCAGAACCCGACGGTCGCGATCCACCGCGACCTCGAGCTCATCGAGATGTGGGACGACCTCGGCTTCGACGAGGTGTGGGTCGGCGAGCACCACTCCGGCGGGATGGAGCTGATCGCCTCGCCCGAGCAGTTCCTCGCCGCGGCGGCGATGCGGACGCGGCGGATCCGGCTGGGGACCGGGGTGGTCTCCCTCCCCTACCACCACCCGTTCATGGTGGCCCAGCGACTGGTGCTTCTGGACCACCTCTCCCAGGGTCGCGCCATGCTCGGCGTCGGGCCCGGCGCGCTGCCGCTGGACGCGACGATGCTCGGCATCGACCAGGCCCAGACCCGCCCGCGGATGCACGAGTCGCTCGCGGCGATCATGGCGCTGCTGGAGGCCGAGGAGCCGATCTCGATCGAGACCGACTGGTTCACCCTCGACAACGCCCAACTGCATCTGAAGCCGTACCGCCGGCAGGGGCTCGAGGTGGCCGTCGCCGCCGCGGTGTCGCCGTCGGGCGCGCGACTGGCCGGCACGTTCGGCACCGGGCTGCTGTCGGTCGGGGCGACGTCCTCGGCCGGCTTCGGCGCGCTGCGCGGGCACTGGCAGGTGTGGGAGGAGCAGGCCGCCGCACACGGGCACGTCGCCGACCGCTCGGCGTGGCGGCTGGCCGGCCCGATGCACATCGCCGAGACGCGCGAGCAGGCCTACCGCGACGTCGAGTACGGCCTCCTGGACTGGGCCATCTACTTCCAGCGCGTCGGCGCGGTGCCCCAGCTGCAGCCCGAGGGCTCCAGCACGCAGGAGCTGATCGAGGGCATCATCGAGCACGGGCTCGGCGTGATCGGGACGCCCGACGACGCGATCGCGCAGATCGCCCGCCTGGCCGAGCGCTCCGAGGGCTTCGGCACCTACATGCTGATCGGTCACGACTGGGCCAACCCCCAGGCCACGCGGCGGTCCTACGAGCTGTTCGCGCACTGGGTCATGCCCGAGTTCCAGGGGACGATGCGCAGCCTGCGTCGCTCCCGCCGGCAGTCCATCGAGTCCTTCGAGCGCCTCTCGGCGGCGCAGTCCGCCGCCATCGAGGACGCCAAGCAGCGGTACGCAACCCAGCGCCCCGCGCGCTGACCGACCACGCAGACAGGAGCCTCTTCCGGTGAGCAGTGACGGGATGATCACGCGCGAGCGACCCGGCGTCATCGACGCCGACCTCGCCGACAAGCTGGAGATCGCGGAGCGGGTGCGCATGGAGCGCTTCCACCGCGACCGCCGCCAATGGGAGGCGCTCGCCGACGACTACGTCGAGGACTCCCGGGTGCGGACGACCTGGTTCTGCGGGACGGGTCGCGCGTTCGCGCAGGCCTCACGGGACATGATGCAGCGTGGGCGCGAGAGCATCCACCTCATCACGCCGACCGACATCCGCGTCAACGGCGACCGGGCGCTGTCGGAGAGCCACGCCCAGATCCACAACCGCAGCGTGATCCACGGCGTCGAGGTGGACATGGTGCAGTACTGCCGCTTCTACTCGCGCGTGGCACGGACGCCGTCGGGGTGGAAACTGGCCAGCTTCGACGGGATCTACCACAAGGACACGATCGTCCCGACCAACCCGTCGGACACGGTGCCGATCGACTGGAACGAGCTGGCCGGGCTGCGCCCGTCGTACCGCATCTGGGCTTACGCGATATCGCTGAAAGGCTATGAGATCGGCCAGGACGAGCTGGGCGACGACCGGCCCGACCTGCTCGAGGCGTTCTACGCAGCGGCCGGACGCTGGCTCCAGAGCGGCGAATAGGACCGACTGGCCCCGCCGGATCGCGCCATGGGTGCGTCCGGCGGCGCCAGCTGTCGAAAAGCTGCGATTGCTTATAGCCAACAGAACGACAATGTGGTTAGATTCATCTGGCTATGGCTGATGGAAAAGCACTTCTCGGGGCGCGCGTGTCGCGCGCTGAGGCGATCGCCAGGGAGCTCGAGAACGAGATTGCCGGCGGAACGCTGGAATCCGGCGAGCGCCTCGGCACCAAGCAGGACCTCCGACACCGCTTCGGCGTCGCGGTCGCGACGATCAACGAGGCGGTGCGCCTCCTGGAGATCCGCGGGCTGATCAGTGCCCGTCCGGGTCCGGGCGGCGGCGTGTTCGTCGCCGACTCGTCCACGCGCGTCGCGGTGAACCCGATGATCCTCGGCTTCAACTGGCACACGGCCACGCGCGACGACTACCTCGAGGTGCTGCAGGCGCTCGAGCCGCTGCTCTTCCGCGACGCCGCCCGCTACCGCAGCGGTGCTGACGCCCGCGCGCTGGAGATGGCCGTGGATCGGCTGGAGCGGTCGACCGACGACGTCGAGGAGTACCTGCGGCTGAGCTGTTCGCTGCGCCGGCGCATCGCGAAGGTCTCGCGCAACGCGCCGCTGCACAGCGTCTACCTCACGCTCATCGACTTCCTCGAGGACGGCATCTCCGAGATCGCGTCCGACGGGTTCGACGTCGCATCCGACCTGGCCAACACGCGCGAGCTGGTCGAGGCGATCGTCCGCGGTGACGACAGCCGTCCGGCTCCGGTCTTCGCCGAGCAGCTGATCGACGCCGCCTGACGGCAGCGGCCGGCGGCCGCTGTCAGCGCAGGGCCGGCGCGTCGATGCCGAAGCGCTGCGGGAGCGTCTCGCGCACGGTCGCGAGCAGCACCTCCTGCAACGCGGAGAACCGCTTGTCCGTCCGCCGCGCCAGCTGGATCGGCACGGACAGGCGCGCGTCCTCGATCTCGACCTGGCGCAGGATCCCCGCCTCCAGCTCCTGCGTCACCGACGCCCCGAGCATCAGGCAGACGCCGATGCCGCGGGCCGTCGCGATCTTCAGCGCCTCGGGATGGCCGAGCTGGATGGCGATCTGCCGATCGTGGACGCCGATGCCGTCCAGCGCCTCGTCGACCAGGCGCCGCCGCGGCTTCCCACGCGGCGAGCAGACGTAGCGCAGCCGCCCGAGGTCGTCGAGGGTGACGACGTCGCCGACGTGGCTGTCGTTGGGGCTGGCCACGAGCAGCAGCTGGTGGTCGCAGACGTGCTCGGTCTGCAGCGTCGAAGGGTCGAGATCGGCGCCGCTGGTGATGACCGCGAAGTCGGCGTCCCCCACCTCGGTCGCGTCGATCGCGTCCTCCGCGTCGGAGACGTTGAGGGTGATCGACGCTCGCGGCCGCTCGCGCATGAAGTCGCTCATGATCCCGGGCAGCATGTAGCTGCCGACCGACATGCTCGAGGCGATGACCACGGTGCCGGCGGCGCCGTCGGCCATCCCCTGGATCTGGCGTGAGACCTCGCGACTGCGGGTGAGGACCTCCTTGGCCCACCGGTAGACGGCCTCGCCCATCTCGGTGAGGCGCATCTGCTGGCCGTCGCGGTACAGCAGCTGCGCGCGGACGCGCTCCTGCAGGGTGCGCATGTGCGCGGTGACGACCGGCTGGGAGACGTTCAGGTGCTCCGCCGCGCGCCCCACCCCGCCCAGATCGACGACGAGGCAGAACACCTCGAGCTTCTGCAGCGAGATGCGGTTGTCGAACCCCAGACCCGGATTGCCGTTCTCCATAGCCATCCTCCTATGGCGAACCCTACTCCGGTCGCGTACACGAGGCCGCCGCTCGTGCCGCCCCGCCCAACTCGCGGCTGTCAGCCTGTGTTCAGGTCGGCGGGCGTACCCTGGAGCAGTACAGCGAGAGGACCAAAGCGATGAACTTCCTGCGCGCCCTGTCCACCCGTCGGCTGCTCGCCGCCGTCGCGGGTGCCGTTGCCCTCGCGATCGGCGCAACCGCGATCGCCCTGGCCGCCACCGGAACCGCCACGGTGCCCGCGCCCAAGCCGCTGGCCACCGCCGTCCACGACGCGGTCACCGCACCCACCGTGGCCGGCGTCAGCGCCCGCATCACCTTCACCAACAAGCTGATCGCCGGAGGCGCCGTCCCCGGCACCAACCCGCTCCTCGGGGGCGCCACCGGCCGCCTGTGGGCCAGCAGCGACGGCCACCTGCGCCTGGAGCTCCAGTCCGCCGCCGGCGACGCCCAGATCCTCTCCGACGGGCACACCGTCTCGGTCTACGACGGCACCTCCAACACCGTCTACCGCGTCACGCTGCCCGCCGACAACGGCGCGGGCGCGGGCGATCAATCGGCCGACTCCGCCCCCACCGCCCCGCCGACCGTCGCCGACATCCAGGCCAAGCTGACCGAGCTGATGGACAGCGCCGACGTCTCCGCCGCGAACCCGGTGAACGTCGCCGGACGCCCCGCCTACAGCGTGCGGATCACGCCCAAGGACCAGGGCGGCCTGCTCGGCGCGGCCGAGCTGGCCTGGGACGCCGACCACGGCACGCCGCTGCGCGCCGCCGTCTACGCCCGCGGTGACAGCACCCCGGTGCTGGAGCTGGCCGCCACCGACATCTCCTTCGGCCCGGTGCCCTCATCCACCTTCGACGTGCAGCCGCCGGCGGGCGCCCAGACGGTCAACGTCGACCTGCCGTCATCCCAGGGCTCCGATCCCACCGCCCCGGACGTCACCGGCGTCGCCGCCGTGTCGCGGGCGATCTCCTTCCCGCTGGCCGCCCCCGACACGCTCGCCGGACTGCCGCGCAACGAGGTGCGCCTCGTCGACCTCCAGGGCCAACCCGCCGGGCTGGTCACCTACGGCAGCGGCCTGGGGACGATCGCCGTGCTCGAGCAGGCCTCCGACGGATCGACGAGCATGCCGTCGTCGTCGTCCGATCACGGCCTGAGCCTGCCGTCGGTGTCGATCAACGGGGTCAGCGCCCAGGAGCTGCCGACGGCGCTGGGGACCGTGCTGCGGTTCAGCCGCTCGGGCGTCGACTACACCGTCGCCGGGTCCGTGCCGCAGGCCACCGCCGAGACCGCCGCGCGTGGCCTCTGAGCCCGCGCCGATCGAGGTCCGCGGGCTGGTCAAGCGCTACGGCGACCTGACCGCGGTCGACCACGTCGACCTGACCGTC
>JAOPZL010000317.1 GCA_025964175.1 Solirubrobacterales bacterium | reverse complement strand
TCGCGGCGGGAAAGCCCGCGGTCGTGCGCCGGGGGCGGTTGACGCTGCCCGTGGCGAGCGTGCGGATCGTCGGTGGGGCCGGGACGGCGCGCGTCGGCGACGGTGGTTCTCCCGGGCGGGGCTCACTGGGGCCGGCCGGTGCGGGGGTCCGGGCCGCGGGCATCGGCGACGGCAGCTCGCTCGGACGGGGCTCGCGGGCCTTGGCCGGTGCGGCGGCGGCGGCCAGCGTTCGTGCCGTGGTCGCGCATGGCGGCACGCTGCGGCTGCGGGCCGGTGGGCGGACCGTCGTGCTCTCGTCGCTGCGGGTGACCGTCGGCTCCCATTCGACGCTCTCGGCGGTCGTCGACGGCCGGCGACGGACGGTCGCCACCATCGTCGCCGGGCCCAACCTGCGCGACGTCGAGCCGACCGGGACCTACGTGACCGAGGCGCCGCTCTCCCTGGCCGGGCCGGCCGTCCGGCTGCTGCGCGTCGCGCTGCATCGCCCCGGCCTGCGCGGCGGCCGGCTGGGGACGATCGACGTTCAGGCCAGCACGTCGGCGACGCCGAAGGCCGATGCTCCCGACCTTCCCGGCGCCCCCGCCGCGCCGACCGTCACGGGCCCGCCGACCCCGGGCGGCGCGACCCTCGCAACCCGTCCCGCGAGCGCCATCACGATCACCGGCGGCACCGTCGCGTGGGCTCCCCGGGCATCGTGGCTGGGCTACCTGCAGGGCGGCGGCGCCGGGGCGGGCGCGACCGCGCAGGACGGAGCGACCTTCGACGGCACGAGCTACACGCTGAGGATCCACGACGGCTGGTTCGACCCGGCCAGCGGCGCCGCCGTCGTCTCGACCACCGGCACCACCCGCTTCTCCTACCGATCGCACTCGATCGACATGGCGTTCTCCGACTGGGCCTACGACCTGACCGGGGCGACGCCCAAGGCGGTGGCCAAGGTCGTCGCGGCCAACGGGAGCGCGAAGCTCGTCGGCGCCCGGGAGCCGGTCGCCCTCGTCAAGCGTGGCGCAACCCGCCCGGTCGTCGACGCCGACGCCCACACCGTCACCTGGACGGCCATCCCCCTGACCCTGAGCGCCGAGGGCGTGGCGCTCTACCGCGCCTACCTGTACGACAGCGACCAGGGTGCCATCGCCGTCACCGCCACGACGGGGTGATCGGGCGGCGCGGCCGGGTGGGAGCGGTGGTCGCTCCCGCCCACCATCGCGCGACCCGTGTCACCCATCGACACCGCTGCGTGCCGCCATCGCATCGAGCCAGCGCACGTGCAGCGCGGTGCGGCCCAGGCCGTCGGTCTCCAGCTCGGCGGCGACGTGCCAGACCTCCTCGAGCATCGCGGGCACGAGCACCTCGGCAGGGGGTCCGCAGGCCACGGAACGGCCTTCGGAGATGACGACCACCTCGTCGGCGACCGCGGCCGCGAGCGCCAGGTCGTGGACGACCAGGACGACGGCCAGCCCGTCGTCGGCGAGGCCGCGCAGGAGCGTGGCCATCGCCGACGTCGCGCCCAGATCCAGGGCGGAGGTCGGTTCGTCGGCCATGAGGACGGGCGCCTCCTGGGCCAACCCGATCGCGATCTGCACGCGCTGGAGCTCGCCGCCGCTCAGCGTCACCAGCTCGCGGTCGGCGAACGCAAGCACCCCGGCGCGCTCCATCGCCTGCTCGGCCGCCCGGCGGTCGCCGAGGCCCAGGCGCTCCAGCGGCCGCAGGTGCGGCGAGCGGCCGATCAGCACCGCCTCGCGCACGACGATCCCCTCCGGCACCCGCGGGCGCTGGGGGATGTAGGCCCGCATCATCGCCAGCCGCCGGGCCCGGATGCGCCCGAGATCCTCGCCGTTCCAGCGCACGGATCCGCCCGAGAGCCGCTGCAGTCCCGCGGCGGCCCGCGCCAGCGTCGACTTGCCCGCTCCGTTGGGGCCGACGACCGCCACGAGCCGGCCGGGGTCGACGGACAGGTCGGCGCCGTGCAGGATCTGCTTGTCGCCGATCCGGACCTGGGCGCCCACGACCTCGAGGACCGCCATGGCGCGCCTACACCGCCTTCCGCAGCAGCCACAGGAAGAGCGGCACGCCGATCGCCACCATCATCGGCCCGACCGGCAGCTCGAGCGGCGCCTTCACCGTGCGGGCCACGACGTCGCCGATCGTCAGCAGCGTCGCGCCGGCCAGCGCGCTCACGGGCACCACGAACGTGTTGTTCGAGGTCCCCCCGAGGAGGCGGACCGTGTGCGGGACGACGATCCCCAGGAACCCCAGCAGCCCCGCGAGCGCGGCGCTGCCCGAAGCGAGGATCGCGGCCGCGCCGATCGCCGCCAGGCGCACCACCCGTGGCGAGGTGCCCAGCGACGCGGCGACCTCGTCACCCAGCGCGAGCCGGTTCAGCGGGCGCATCAGGCCGATCGCGAGCAGGAAGCCGCCGCCGAGGTAGGGCGCGACGTTGCGGATCGTCCCCCAGCCCTCGGTCTGCAGCGAACCGGCGAGCCACATGACCGCCGACGGCGCCCGCGAGGGGTAGACGGCCATCAGCATCGAGGTCCCCGCCGTGAAGATCGACCCGACCGCGATGCCCGACAGGATCAGCCGGCCGACCCCGCCGGCGTTGCGGCCCGTCCACGAGAGCATCGCCACCAGCGCCGCGGCGAGCAGCCCGAAGGCGAGCGCGCTGAGCGGCAGCAGGGCCACGCTGGCCGGCGACAGGAGGATGACGACCATCGCGCCGAACGCGGCGCCGCCGGTCACGCCGATCACGTCGGGCGACGCCAGCGGGTTGCCCAGCGAGCCCTGCAGCAGCGCTCCGGCCACCCCGAGCGCGGCCCCGACCACGAGCGCTGTGAGCGTCCGCGGGAGCCGCAGCTGGAGGATGATCTCGCGGTCGATCGGGGGCGGGTGGTGACCGGTGAGCCAACCACATAATGAGTCGAGCACACTATTCAGCGGCACCTTCACCGAGCCCAGCGCGAGCGACGCGGCGACGGCGGCCAGCAGGGCGATCGACAGCACCGCCACGACCGCGATCCGTCGCGCGCTCACCCTTGGCGCCGGCGCGTGCAGCCCGGCCCCGACCGGCCGCTCCGTGGCCGCGAACGACATCAGTTGTGGAGGTACTGCGAGCGCACCTTGCGGATGAGCGCGGCCGGATCGGAGGTGGCCTGCAGCAGGAGGTCGTCGGTGGGCACATAGATCTGCCCGGTCCGCGCCGCCTTCGTCGTGCGCCAGGGCGCGAACTTGCGGTAGTACTTCGCGATCGTCGGCACGTCGGACGGGCTGCCGTGTGGCACGACGATGATCACGTCGGGGTTCATGCGCACGACCGCCTCGTTGGAGAGGTTGCCGACGACCGCGTCCTGCCCGCTGCCGGCGATCGGCTTGATCTCCTTCGTGACGAGGTTCCCGCCCGCGGCGGTGATGATGTCGCCGCCCCACGAGTTGCGCAGGATGGCGAGCGTGTACTGCGCCAGGCCCATCGCGAGCAGCACGCGTGGGTGACGCGTGATGTCCTTCTGCGCGCCGCGGTAGCCGGCCTGTACGCGGGTGGCGAGCGCGGTGCCCTGTGGGCCCTTGCCGACGATCGACGCGATCTTCGTGATGGCGATCGGCACCGTGCCCAGCCGCTGCGGGTCGAGCGAGTCGTAGACCTTGATGCCCAGCCGCTGGATGCGCGGCGTGCCGGCGCGCCAGGTCGGCGAGGAGAAGAGGGCGTCGGGCCGCAGCGCGACGAGCTGCTCGAGGTTGGGGCCGTTGGGGTGGGAGAGCTTGAGCCGCGCCACGCCGTTCAGCGCGGAGGAGAGACCCTGCTCACCCGCGGCGGGGGAGGCGACGGCGACGGGGCGGACACCGAGCTGGGCGAGGATGTTGGCCGTGAAGGGGGTGATGGCGACGACTCGCTCGGGCGTCGCGGCATGGGCGGCGCCGGGCGCGCCGGCGATGGCGATGGCGGCGAGGGCGACGGCGAGGAGGAGGGGCGCCAGCAGACGGCGGGCCAGGGGCGGGAGGAGCATCACGGGTCGGCATGGTACGCGATTTATTAGGCCAACCTAACTTTCTGTGGGGAGGGGGCGAGTTCGTCGGGTCCGACCCCTAGGGTCCAGGAACCCATGGCACGCTCCACGACCATCCACGTCTGCTCCGCCTGCGGCCACCAGGAACCGCGCTGGCAGGGCCGCTGCCCAGGCTGCGGCGAGTGGAACACGCTGGTCGAGGAGGCCGCACCGCAGGCTTCACCCGGGGGCCGCTCGCGCGGGCTGGGCGCCGCGGGTGGCTCCGGTGGCGGTCGCGCGGTCAAGCCCGTGCGCCTGCGCGACGTCCAGTCGCCCCGCGTCGCGCGGCTGTCGACCGGGATCGGCGAGTTCGACCGGGTGCTCGGCGGCGGGCTCGTCCCCGGCTCGCTCGTCCTGCTCGGCGGCTCGCCGGGCATCGGCAAGTCGACGCTGACCGGCATGGCGATGGGCAACCTCGCCGGCGCCGGCCACGGGACGCTCTACGTCTCGGGCGAGGAGTCCGCCGCCCAGGTCAAGCTGCGCGCCGCGCGCCTGCCGGGCGCCGCGCTCGACGTCCCCGTGCTCGCGGAGACCGACCTGGACACGGTCATCGCGACGATGGTCGCCGAGCGGCCCGAGGTCTGCGTCATCGACTCGGTCCAGACGCTCTACGCGTCCGAGCTCAACGGCGCGCCCGGCTCGGTCGGGCAGGTCCGCGAGGTCGCCGGGCGGATCGCGCGCGTGGCCAAGGAGACCGGCACCGCCGTGATGCTCGTCGGTCACGTGACGAAGGAGGGCGCGCTCGCCGGACCGCGCGTGCTCGAGCACCTGGTCGATGCCGTCCTGCAGTTCGAGGGCGAGCGCGAGCGCACCTACCGGACCCTCCGCGCGCTGAAGAACCGCTTCGGATCGACGAACGAGGCGGGCGTCTTCGAGATGCGGTCAGGCGGCCTGGTCGAGGTGCTGGACGCCTCGGGTCGCTTCGTCAGCGAGGCGACGCGCGCGCCCGGGAGCGTCGTGCTCGCCTCCATGGAGGGCTCCCGACCACTGCTCGTCGAGGTCCAGGCGCTCGTCTCGCCCAGCGAGCTCGTGCCGCCGCGGCGCATGGTCAACGGGATCGACCGCAATCGCGTCGCCCTCGTGCTCGCGGTCCTGGCCCGCCACGGCGGCGTGCCGACCGGCTCCGCGGACGTGTTCGTCAACGTCGTCGGCGGGGTGCGGATCGACGAGCCGGGGGCCGACCTCGCCGTCGCCCTCGCCGTCGCCTCCGCCGTGCGCGGCGCCTCGCTGGGCGGTGACTCGCCCCAGCCGCTGGCCTGCTTCGGCGAGCTCGGCCTCACCGGCGAGCTGCGGTCGGTCGGCCACCCCGAGCGGCGCCTGGAGGAGACGAAGAAGTTCGGCCTGCGCACCGTCGTCGCGCCCGAGGGCAGCGGTCCGGGAGCGGTGGCCGTGGGCTCGCTGCGCGCCGCGCTGCGGGCAGCGCTGCCGCCCACGCGGGCGCGGGCGGCCGAGGCGGCGTAGCACGCGGCTCAGGCGATCTGCACCTCGAGTCGCTCGTGGTCGACGCAGACGAGGCCCGCGATCGGCTCCATTCCCGGGAGC
>JAOPZL010000045.1 GCA_025964175.1 Solirubrobacterales bacterium | reverse complement strand
ATGTCGGCGACCGACAGCATCACGAGCGATCCGGCCGACCCGCTCGTGCCGGTGATCAGGGCCAGCGCCGCCTCCTTGCCCAGCCAGCCCGAGACGGCCTTCTGGTCGGCGCCGACCACGAGCTGGGAGAGGATCGAGTCGCGCAGCGACGCGTAGCTGGAGAACCCGGTCCCGAGCGTGCGCGCCCGCTTGACCGCGTCACGATTCCCGTCCGTGGATAGGTTCACGTAGACGAGCGCGTTGGAGGGGACCAGCTTCGCCGCATCGGTGGCGATGGCCGGGCCCGACGAACCGCCGGAGGCCAGGGCGACGACCGCGAACGCGACGACGACGACGACGACGGCCGCGGCGAGGGCGGTCAGCCGCCGGCGCCGCACCACCTCACGCCGCACTCCGGCGTTCCTTGCGCTCCGTGAAGTCGATGATGACGGGGACGCCGTCGAGTCCGTAGCGGGCACGCAGGCGATTCTCGATGAAGTAGGCGTAGTCGCGCGTCACCCGGTTGCGCGAGTTGACCTGGATCGCGAAGCGCGGCGGCCCCGTCTCGATCTGCGCGCCGTAGATCAGCTTGAGCCGGTGGCCCTGCTTGGCGGGCGGCTGGCGGACCTGCACGATCTCCGACAGGAAGCGGTTGAAGTCGGGGGTCGGGACGCGGTTGCGCATCCGCTCCCCCAGCGTGAGCGCCTCGGTCATGACGCGCGAGACCTGGCGTCCGGTGAGCGCGCTCGCGGTCAGCACCTTGGGCCGCAGGCGCAGCTTCTGCTGCACCTTCGCGCGCTCGTGGTCCAGCTCGGGGCGGTTGCCGACCTCGTCGGCCGTCCCTTCCTGCGTGTCCCACTTGTTCAGCACGAGCACCGTCGCGCACTTCGCCTCCATCGCCAGCTCGGCGATGCGCAGGTCCTGGGCGGTGACGCCGTCGGCGGCATCGCAGACGACGATGGCGACGTCGGCGCGCTCGGCCGCACGCTGGGAGCGCAGCGTCGTGTAGTACTCGACCGACTCCGACACCTTGGACTGGCGGCGCATGCCCGCCGTGTCGACGAGGATCACCTTCTTGCCGTCGACCTCGAGTGCCATGTCGATCGAGTCGCGCGTGGTGCCGGCCACGTCGGAGACGATCACCCGTTCGTCGCCCATGAACTTGTTGACCAGCGAGGACTTGCCGACGTTCGGGCGCCCGATGATCGCCAGGCGGAGCACCGCGTCCGCGTCCTCGTCCTCGTCGTCGGGCGGCAGCAGCTCGGTGACGCGGTCCATCAGGTCGCCGGTGCCCAGGCCCTGGGCGGCCGAGACGGCGATCGGGTCGCCCAGCCCGAAGGCGAAGAACTCGTTGGCCAGCGCCAGGTCGCCGACCGAGTCGACCTTGTTGGCGGCCAGGACCACGGGGATCCTGGACCGGCGCAGCAGGTCCGCGATCTCGAGGTCACCCGGGCGGATGCCGCCCTGGGCGTCGACGACGAACATCGCGACCTCGGCGTCGGCCAGCGCGGCCTGGGCCTGCTCGCGGATCGAGCCCGAGAGCGGGTCGAGGTCCTCGAAGTCCACGCCGCCGGTGTCGATCAGCGTGAACGTGCGGCCGTTCCATTCCGCCGTGACCTCGTTGCGATCGCGGGTGATGCCCGCGCGCTCGTGGACGACGGCCTGCCGCGTCCCGGAGAGGCGATTGACCAGCGACGACTTGCCGACGTTGGGATAGCCGACCACCGCGACCTTCTTCATGCGTGTGCTCCTGCCAGCGTGGCGATGCGCGCCACGACGTCGTCGATGGTCAGCCCGGTCGTATCCAGCTCGACCGAGCCCTCGGCCGCGACCAGCGGGCTGGCCGCACGGGTGCGGTCGCGCTCGTCGCGGATCGTCTGATCCTGCAGGACGCTCGTCACGTCGACGCCGAGCTC
This sequence comes from Solirubrobacterales bacterium, assembly GCA_025964175.1. Taxonomy (GTDB): domain Bacteria; phylum Actinomycetota; class Thermoleophilia; order Solirubrobacterales; family Solirubrobacteraceae; genus Capillimicrobium. Next base: position 9,221 of record JAOPZL010000045.1, on the reverse strand, counting down.
GGCGGCGCGACGGCGCGCGCGCTCCTGCGGTGAAGCGGTCAGGAAGACCTTGACCTCGGCCTGCGGGGCGACGACGGTGCCGATGTCGCGGCCCTCGGCCACCCAGTCGCCCAGCGACATGATCACGCGCTGCTTGGCGACCATCGCCTCGCGGACCGCGGGGTCGGCGGCGACGACCGAGGCGCGCTCGCTGGCGGTCGGCGTGCGGATCTCCTCGGTGACGTCTGCGCCGTCGAGGAAGACGCGGCCGTCGGCCAGGCGCAGGTCGGCGGCGACGGGGTCGTCGGCCAGACCGGCGGCCCGGTACATGGCCCCCGTATCGAGGTACTGGAAGCCCAGCGCGCGGGCGGTGGCCCGGGCGACGGTGCTCTTTCCGGCCCCCGCAGGGCCGTCGATGGCGACGATCATCCGGAGGTGAGGGTACGAAGGTCGGCGACGAAGCCCGGGTAGGAGACCGCGGCGGCGTCCATCCCGACCACCTCGACCCCCTCGCGGGAGGCCAGCCCGGCGACCGCCCCGAGCATCGCCAGGCGGTGGTCGCCGTGGGAGTGCACGGTCCCGCCGCGCAGGCCGCCGGTGCCGCGCACGACGAAGCCGTCGGCCGTCGCCTCGGCGTCGCCGCCGAGCGCGTTGAGCGCCTCGACGACGGTCGCGATGCGGTCGGACTCCTTGACCTTCAGCTCGGCGGCGCCGGTGACGATCGTCTCCCCTTCGGCGAAGCAGCCCAGCAGCCCGACGAGCGGCAGCTCGTCGATGGCCAGCGGGACCTCGTCGGGCAGGACGAGCGTGCCGCGCAGCCCCGTGCCGGTGCCGGCACCCGCGGCCGGGCCCACGCCGACGAGGTCGGCGACGGGCTCCAAGCCCGGCACCCCGGCGGCGCCCGTCGGGTCGGCGGCCTCGAGCTCGCCCTCGACGACGCCGCCCATCCGCTGCAGGATCCGCACGAAGCCGATCCGCGTCCAGTTCACGCCCGTGTTGCGCACGACGACGCGCGCACCGGGGATCAGCGCCGCCGCGGCCAGCCAGAACGCCGCGCTGGACGGGTCGCCGGGGACGTGGACGTGCTCGAGCTCGAGCTCATCGGTCGGCGAGACCGTGATGCTCAGCCCGTCGCGCTGGATCTGCACGCCGGCGCCGGCCAGCATCCGCTCGGTGTGATCGCGGCTGGGCGCGGGCTCGGTGACCCGCGTCGCGCCGTCGGCGGCCAGGCCGGCCAGAAGCACGCACGACTTGACCTGGGCGCTGGCCATCGGCAGCTCGTAGTGCGTCGCGCGCAGCCGAGTGCCGTGCACGACGAACGGCGGGAAGCGGTCGTCGGTCGCCTCGATGACGCCGCCCATCCGGCGCAGCGGCTCCGCGATCCGGTCGACCGGGCGCTTGCGGATCGAGCTGTCCCCGTCCAGCGTCCACTTGCGCCCCTCCTGGGAGGCCAGCCATCCGGGCAGCAGCCGCATCAGGGTCCCGGCGTTGCCGACGTCGATCGGGCTCGCGCTGGAGCGCGCCTCGCGCAGTCCGGTCCCGCGGATGACGATCTCGTCGGGGCGGACCTCGACGATCGCGCCGAGCTGGCGCACCGCGGCCAGCGTCGAGTTCGTGTCGGCGGCGTCGAGGTAGCCGGTCACGCGCACGGGGTCGGCGGTCATCGCGCCGATGAGCGCGGCGCGGTGGGAGATCGACTTGTCGGGGGGCGCGAGGACGGAGCCCTGCAGGGTGGTGACGGGATCGAAGCGCATGTGCGTGGCCTACGGGAGTTCGAGGATCTGGGCGGCGCGCTGCGCGTCGGCCTCGGCCACCCACAGGGCGACCTCGCCCTGGGACTGGTCGGGCGACGGCGACAGCGCCATGTCGGAGATGTTGATGCCGGCGCGGCCGAGCTTGAGCGCGAGCTCGGCGATCACCCCGGGACGGTTGGGCACGGGGACACGCAGCTCGCGCTCGGGACCGCCGGCCAGGCCGGTCTCCAGCAGGGCGCGACGCTCCTCCTGGGCCTCGGTCTGCAGGCGCAGCAGCGTCGGACGGTCGCCGGCGGCCAGCGCCGCGCGGGCCTCCCCCAGCCGTCCGACCGCCTCGTCCACCGCGACGAGCAGCGCGTCGCGGTTGGCCAGCAGGATGTCGGCCCACAGCGGCGGGTTGGCGCCCGCGATGCGGGTCGCGTCGCGGAAGCCGGGTCCGGTGGCGGGGACCGTCTCGCCATCGTCGACGGCACGGAAGGCCTGGGCCACGAGGACGTTGGCGATCACGTGCGGCAGGTGGGAGACGGCGGCCATCAGCCGATCGTGGACGTCGGCGTCGATGGCCGTCGGCCGGGCGCCCATCGCGCTGAGCGCCCGGTGCAGGCGCTCGTACAGCGTCCCGGTGGTCGTCGGCCCCGGCGTGAGGTACCAGACCGCGCCGTCGAAGAGGTTCTCACGGGCGTGGGCGACGCCCGATCCCTCCGCCCCGGCCAGCGGGTGGCCACCGACGAAACGCGGGTCGTGCGCCGCCGCCGCCGCGATCGCCGTCTTCGTGGAGCCGACGTCGGTGATCACGCAGTCGTGCGGCGCCAGCGCCAGCACCTGGGCGATCGTCTCGCCGAGCACGCCCAGCGGCGTTGCGACGAACGCGATCTGCGCGCCGTCCAGCGTCTGGGCCAACGTGGCGGGCGCCGCATGCAGCGCCCCGCCGCGGACGGCGGCGGCCGCCTCCGGACCGAACCCGCGGACCTCGGCACCGAGGCGGTGGCGGGCGGCCAGGGCGACCGACCCGCCGATGAGACCCGTCCCGATGACGGCGACGCGCGGCGCGGTCACGCGGTCACGCCTAGGCGGCCGCGGCGATGGTGCTGAGCTTGCCGGCCAGCTCGGCCGCGAGCGCGACCTTCCGCGCGTAGGCGGGGAAGTCGTCGGTGGCGATCTGCTGGGGGCCGTCGCAGATGGCGCGCTCGGGGTCGGGGTGGGTCTCGACGATGATCCCGTCGGCGCCCGCGGCCGCGGCCGCCAGCGACAGCGACTGGACCCAGTCGCGCCGGCCGGGCGCGTGGCTGGGATCGACGATGACCGGCAGGTGCGACAGCTCCTTGAGCACCGGGATCGCCGTGATGTCGAGCGTGAAGCGGTAGGCGGTCTCGAACGTGCGGATGCCGCGCTCGCACAGCATCACGTTCTCGTTGCCCTCCTTGAGGACGTACTCGGCGCTCATGAGCAGCTCCTCCAGCGTCGAGGACAGGCCGCGCTTGATCATGACCGGCAGCCCGGAGCGGCCGACCTCGGTCAGCAGCGTGTAGTTCTGCATGTTGCGCGCGCCGATCTGGACCACGTCGGCCACCTCGGCCAGCGGCTCGATGTCGCGCACGTCCATGAGCTCGGTGACGATCGGCAGCCCGGTTCGCTCCTTGGCCTCCGCGAGCAGGCGCAGTCCCTCCTGACCGAGTCCCTGGAAGGAGTACGGCGACGTGCGGGGCTTGTAGGCGCCGCCGCGCAGCATCGCGGCGCCGGCGTCCTTGACGACGTCGGCCGCGGTCATCAGCTGCTCGCGCGACTCGACCGTGCACGGGCCGGCGATGAGGGCGAAGTGGTCGCCGCCGACCTTGCGGCCGCCGATCTCCAGCGTCGAGCGGGCGCCGCCGCGCAGCTGCGAGGAGGCGAGCTTGTACGGCTTGAGGATCGGGACGACGTGGTCGACTCCGGCATGCCCCTCGAGGCCGAGGCGCGCGACGTGGTCGCGGTCGCCGATGGCGCCGATCAGGGTCAGCTGCGAGCCGGGGCTGACGTGGGCCTGGGCGCCGACGCTCTCGATCCGGTCGATGACGGCGGCCACCTGATCCTCCGTCGCCGTCTGCTTCATGACGATCAACATGCTTCTGAGTCCTTGTCTACACCTGGAGATGGGAGAGGTTCCACTGGGGGCGCTCGGTGAGCCTCATCGCGGACAAGGCAAGGTGCGGCCGAACGCCTAGCGAAATCGCCAGGAATATGCGTAGCCGAAGAAGCCGTTCGTGGCGATGTGGCTACGCATCAGGAGTCGGAGACTACAGCAACGTCGCGAGCTCGCTGAGGAAGCGCGCGTTCTCATGGGGCTGGCCGTAGGTCACCCGCAGGTAGCCCGCCTCCCCCAGCGCGGTGCCCGATCGCACGAGCACCCCGCGGTTGGCCAGCTCGCCGACGATGGCGATCTCCGCCTCGCCGTCGCCGACCCGGAACCACGAGAAGTTCGCCTGCGACGCGCGGGGGACGATGCCCAGCTTGCGCAGCCCGTCGTCGAGCTGCAGCCGCGCGGCGATCGCGCGCTCGACGCGCTGGGCGACCGCGTCCTGGTGCTGGATCGCCTCCGACGCGGCAGCCTGGGCGACCGCGTTGACCGAGAACGGCTGGCGCACCGAGTAGAAGGCCTGGCACATCTCCACCGAGCCGCACAGCACGAAGCCGACCCGCAGCCCGCAGAGCCCGTAGACCTTGGAGAAGGTCCGCATCAGGGCGAGGTTGGCGTACTTCGGCAGGATGTCGAGCGAGGCGTCAGGGTCGTCGACGAGCGAGTACTCGATGTAGGCCTCGTCGAGGATGACCCAGATGTGGCGCGGGACCTTCGCCAGGAAGGCCTCGATCTCGGCCATCGGCAGCGCGGTCGACGTCGGGTTGTTTGGGTTGCAGACGACGATCAGCTGCGTCGCGGCGGTGATCTGCCCGAGCATCGCGTCCAGGTCGATGAAGTCGTCCTTCAGCGGGACGCGGATCTCGGTCGCGCCGGCGGCCTGCGCCAGGTGCGGGTACATCGAGAACGACGGCCACGCGTAGATGACCTCGGCCCCGTACTCGAGCAGCGCGTCGCCGGCGGCGATCAGCAGGTCGCTGCCGCCGTTGCCGATCGCGATCCGCTCGACCGGCACGTCGTAGCGGTGCGCGAGGCGCTCGCGCAGCTCGCCTTGGGTCGGGTCCGGGTAGCGGTTGAGGTCGGTCAGCGCACGCTGGGCCGCCTCCAGGACCTGCGGCAGGGGCGGGTCGGGCGACTCGTTGGAGGCCAGGCGGGCGATGTCGCCCTTCCACGCGTAGCCGGGCGCGGCCGGGTACTTCGGCAGCCGATCGACGCGCTGGGAGAAGCGGGCACGGGCGCTCATTGGGCGGACTCCAGATCGGCCCGCAGGACGCGGGCCTCGTGCAGGTAGACGTGGCGGGTCTCATGGGCCTCGTCGGCGTGGAAGTGCATCAGCACGCGGATGACGAGCGGCAGCGATCCGGGGACCGGGATCTCGCGGGTGCAGATCAGCGGGACGCGCTCGAAGCCCATGTGGCGCGCGGCCGCGGCGGGGAAGCCGGCGTCGATGTCCTCGGTCACCGTGAAGATGCACGAGACGACGTCGTCGGGCGCCAGGGCGTTGCGCTCGAGGATGGCCTGCATGAGCTCGGTCGTGCGCTCATGGATGTCGTCGGCCGCGTTGGCCGTGATCGTGGTGGCTCCGCGCAGGGCGTACAGGCGCATCGCGGCCGGATCCTAGCGACGCTTGCGCGGCGGCCGCTTGGCCTCGCGCTTGGGTTGCTGGAACGCACCGGGCGTGCTGCGCAGGCGCTCGATCTCGACCTTCGTCAGCTGACGGAACGCGCCCTCGCCCAGGTCGAGCTTCAGCGGACCGAAGGCCACGCGCTGCAGCGACTTCACCGGGTGGCCGACCTCCTCGAGCATCCGCCGCACCTGGCGCTTCTTGCCCTCGCGGATGATCAGCTCGATCTTGTCGGGCGCGACCCGCTTGGCCTCGGCGGGCGCGGTCATGCCGTCCTCGAGCTCGACGCCCGTACGCAGCCGCTCCAGAGCCTCCTCCTTGATCGGGGCCTTGGCGACCGTCGCGCGGTAGGTCTTGGGCACGCCGTAGCGCGGGTGGGTCAGACGGTTGGCGAGCTCGCCGTCGTCGGTCAGGAGGATCAGGCCGGTGGTGTCGGCGTCCAGCCGGCCGACCGGGTAGAGGCGCCGCTTGGCGCCGATGAGCGTGACGACGGTCGGGCGGTCGTGGGTGTCCTTGGCCGTGGAGACGACGCCCTTGGGCTTGTTCAGGGCGATGACCACCGGCTGCTCGACCGGCCGCACCTGCTTGCCGTCGAAGCGGACGCTGGAGTCCTCGTCGACGTCGCGGGCCGGGTCGGTGACGACCTCTCCGGCGACCGTGACGCGGCCGTCGCGGATCAGCTCCTCGGCGCCGCGACGCGAGGAGATGCCGCCGTGGGCGAGATACCGTGAGAGGCGCATGGACCTCCCACTCTTGCAGCAGGAGCTCGCAGACCAGCCTTCCTACCGCGCCCAGCAGGTCTGGGAGTGGGCGGCGCGCGGTGCTTCCTCCTACGCGGAGATGTCCAACATCCCGGCTGCGCTGCGCGAGCGGCTGGAGGAGCGCGTCCCGTTCTCGACGCTGACCGTCGTCGACGAGGCGCACTCGCGCGACGGCACGATCAAGACGCTCTTCCACACCCACGACGGGCGCCCCGTCGAGGCGGTCCTGATGACCTACCGCGACGGGCGGCGCTCGATCTGCGTGTCCTCCCAGTCGGGCTGCCCCCTGACCTGCAGCTTCTGCGCGACGGGCAAGATGAAGTTCGGGCGCAACCTGACGGCATCGGAGATCCTCGACCAGGTGCTGCACTTCCGGCGCATCGGCGAGGTCAACCACCTCGTGTTCATGGGCATGGGCGAGCCGCTGCTCAACGTCGACCACGTCCTGGACGCGGCACGCCGCCTGCCCGACGTCGGCATCACCCACCGCCGCACCACCGTCTCGACCGTCGGCTGGCTGCCCGGCATCCAGCGCATCACCGACTGCGGGATGCCGCTGCGCCTGGCATTCTCGCTGCACGCGCCCGAGGACGGCCTGCGCTCCGGGATCATGCCGGTCAACGACCGCTGGCCGCTGGAGGACGTGCTCGCCGCGTGCCGCACCCACCACGAGGCGACGAACCGCGCCGTCTTCATCGAGTACGTGATGCTGGCCGGCGTCAACGACGGGCCCGATCAGGCGCTGGAGCTGGCGCGGCTGCTCGGCCCCGGCTTCACCTTCAAGGTCAACCTGATCCCGTACAACCCGACGGACTCGGTCTACGACGGCTCCTCGCCCGAGGCGATCGAGCGGTTCCGCGCCGTGCTCGAGGAGCACGGGGTGCGGGCGACCGTCCGGCTCACGCGCGGACGGGATATCGCCGCAGCCTGTGGCCAGCTCGCCGCGACGGCGTCAGCGTGATGCTGCGGTTCGCCGCAGCCTGTGGTCAGCTGGCGGCGACGGCCTCGGGCTAGATCTGGGTCAACGGCGCCGGACCCGTGCGCTGCTCGCCGGCGCGCAGCAGGCGGTCGCGCAGGTCGGCCTCCTCCTCGGGGGACGGGTCCCACCGGGAGGACTCGGGGAGATCGTCGAGCGAGTTCAGCCCGAAGAGCTTGAGGAAGAGCGGCGTGGTGCGGTAGAGGACCGCGCCGAACTGCGAGCGTCCCGCCTCCTCGATCAGGCCGCGCTCCAGCAGCGTGGTGGTCGCCGAGTCCGACGAGACGCCGCGGATGCGGGCCATCTCCGGGCGCGAGACCGGCTGCAGGTAGGCGACGATCGCGAGCGCCTCGGCCTGGGCGGGGGTCAGCGGCGGGGTCCGCGGCTTGGCCAGCAGGCGTCGGGCGGCGGCCTCGGCCGACGGGTCCGTGGCCAGGGTCAGGCCGCCGGCGACCTCCTTGAGGATCAGGCCGCGCTCGCCGGGGCGGTAGTCGGCCTTCAGCAGGCCGACGGCGGCGAGCACCTCGTCGGGCCACGAGTCGCAGGCGGTGGCGAGGTCCTCGATCGTGACGGGGTCGGGCGAGACGAACAGGAGCGCCTCGACGATCCGGGTGAGCTCGCGCAGGCGCGCCTCGTCGCCGATGACGTCGCGGGGGTCGGGCTCGGGCTGCTGCGGCCGCTCGCTCACGCGGCGGATGCCTCGGCCTCGGGGCTGGACCAGCGCCGCTCGTGCGTCGCCACCGCCGTGATCGCGATGTCGCCGAACGGCTCGTCCTGCTGCCAGTCGGCCTCCCCGCGCTTGTAGAGCTCCAGCAGGGCCCAGACGGTGACGGCGACGGTGACGCGATCGGCGCCCTCCACCGCCTCGTCGAAGGAGAACGACCGCCCGGCCCTGCGCAGCAGCTTGCGCAGCGCGCTGAGGCGCTCGGCGACGGTGACGGTCGGGACGGTCACGTGGTGCAGCGACACGGCGGGCGGCGGCTGGAGCAGCGCGCCGAGGGCGCTGCCCAGGCGCGACGGGTCGTAGACCGCGTCCAGATCGGCCAGATCGGGGCGCTTGAGCCAGGACGGCGCCGGGGCGGAGCGGTAGCGGATGCCCTCCTCCCCGCCGAGGCGGTGGCGCAGGTCGTCGGCGGCGCCGCGGTAGCGCTTGGCCTCGAGCATCCGGGCCAACAGCTCCTCGGCCGCCTCGCCCGGGTCGAAGTCCAGCAGCTCCTCCTCGTCGCGCGGGAGCATCATGCGCGACTTCAGCTCCAGCAGGGACGCGACGAGCACGAGGAACTCGGTCGCCTGCTCGAGGTCCAGCTCGCCGCGCGCCTCGAGGTGGTCGAGGTAGGCGAGCACGACATCGGCCAGCGCGACCTCGAGGAGATCGACCTCCTCCCGCAGCACGAGGGCGAGCAGCAGGTCGAAGGGGCCGGTGAAGACGTCGAGGTCGAGCTCGAGCTCGGCGACGGACATGGACGCACCGTAGCGACGGGTCCGGTCATCCTCTGGCCCTGTGACCGCATCCGCCGCGATTCTCGATCTCGCCTCCGGCCGCCTGCGCGCCGCCGATCTCGTCGACGAGCTGCTGTCGGCGATCGACGCCCGTGGCGCCGAGCTGGGCTGCTTCGCCGCCTTGGACGCGGACGCCGCCCGCACCGCGGCGCGAGCCGCGGACCGCCTGCGAGCGGGCGGAGACCGCCGCCCGCTCCTGGGTCTGCCGATCGTGGTCAAGGACATCATCGACGCGGCCGGCTTCCCGACCCGCTTCGGCGCGCGCCTGACCCACGACGACCAGCCCTTCGTGGAGCCCGCGCGCGGGGATGCGGCGTGCGTGGCGGCGCTGCGGGCCGCCGGGTGCATCGTGCTCGGGAAGGCGGCGACGAACGAGTGGGCGTTCGGGATCGACGGGCGCAACCCGTGGCGGCCGCCGTGCCGCAACCCGCACGACCTCGGCCGACTGCCCGGCGGCTCCTCGTCCGGTCCCGCCGTCGCGGTGGCCGCCGGGCTGGCGCTGGGCGCGGTCGGC
>JAOPZL010000351.1 GCA_025964175.1 Solirubrobacterales bacterium | reverse complement strand
CTCGCCTCGATCTCGGCCGGCCTGGCCACGCTGGCCGGCGCCCTGAAGGGCGTCGAGGCCGAGCACCTCGCCCCGCTGGAGCCGGCGGTCACGGCGATCAACGCCCAGTTCGCGACGATCCTCGGCGCGCTGCCCGGGATCGGCGCCAAGGCGGCCGTCGTCGCGCAGCGGAGGCCACGATGACCCTGCTCTGGATCGGGGACGCCGTGCTGCTGCTCGTCGTCGCGCCGATCGTCATCTACCTGCTGAACGGCGTCCTGAAGGCCGCCCGCGCGATCGTGCCCAGCGTGCAGGCGATCACCGCGGCCGCCCAGGCCGGCTCCCGGGACCTCGACGCCACGACGCTGCTGCTGACCACCCAGGACCAGGCCATCCAGACCGTCGCGGGGGTGGCTGCCTACGGCGGCTCGCTCGACGTGATCGTCGACGACGCGCCGAAGGAGGAAGCATGGACGCTGCAGCGGTAGTCCTCATCGTCGCCGTCGTGGCGATCATCGCCGCGCTCGCCTACTACCTGCTCCTCACGATCCTCGCGCTGGCGAAGATCGCGTCGGGCCTGGACGAGACGATCGCCGCGGTCGGCGGGATCATCGAGAAGAGCGCTCCCGTCAACGACGTCGTGCAGACGATCAACACCCACCTCGACGCCGGGGTGGACGCGCTGGAGGGTCTGCTCGTCAAGAAGGCCGGGATGGAGGACGCGATGGGTCTGGTCGACGGCCTCTACCCGGGCGCCGCCGCGGCGGGCCTGCGCAGCTTCCCCGACAGCGCCACGACGAAGCCCCGCCGCATCGCCGAGGTCTACACGCGCGGCGTGCTGACGCTGGCGCGGCTCGGTCGCGAGGCGCCGATCGCGGCGGCCAGCCCCGACGGGCCGGTGCTGCGCAACGTCTGGGGCGGTGCCGGCGCGGCGCTGGACCTGTACCCGGACGTCCGCCACACCCGGCCGCAGAAGCTGCCGCGGTCCCCGGTCATCGGGACGGCGGCGCCGGTCCGCTACGAGCCGAGCGACACCCCGGGAGTGCGCCTGCGCATGCCCGGGCCGGCAGCGGTTCTCGATCCCGAGGGGAGGCCCGATGCAGACTCCGGCGCCGTTTGAGTACGAGCGGGCGACGAGCGTGGAGGGCGCGATCGCGTCGCTGGAGCGCCTCGGCCCCGAGGCGCGGATCATCGCCGGCGGGCACAGCCTGCTGCCGATGATGAAGCTGCGCCTCGCCAATCCCGAGCACCTGATCGACATCAACGACCTCGACGAGCTCTCCTACATCCGCGAGGAGGACGGGGAGATCCGCATCGGGGCGCTCACCCGCCACGTGCACCTGCTGCAGTCCGAGCTGCTGCGGCGCTGGTACCCGGTGTTCGCGGAGGCCGAGACGGTCATCGCCGATCCGGTCGTGCGCAACCGCGGCACGATCGGCGGATCGCTCTGCCAGGCCGACGCGGCCGAGGATCTCTCAGCGGTCTGCTCGGCGGTCAAGGCGCGCGCCGTCATCCGCGGGACCGCCGGCGAGCGCGTCGTCTCGATGGGCAAGTTCCACGTCGGGCCCTACCAGACGGCCGTCGGCGCGGGGGAGATGCTGACCGAGGTCCGCCTCCCGATGCGCCCGGGCGGCGGCAGCGCCCACGAGAAGGTCGAGCGGCGCGCGGGGGACTTCGCCATCGCCGCGTCGTCGGCCGCGGTCTGGATCGACGGCGGCGTGATCACCGACGTCGGCCTCGCGCTCAGCGCGGTCGGCCCGATCACGGTCCACGTGACCCGCGCGGAGGAGCTGCTGCGGGGGAAGGCACCCTCGGAGGAGCTGTTCGCCGCGGCCGGCGAGATCGCCTCCGCGGACTGCTCGCCCACCGCGGACGGTCGCGGACCGGTCGACTACAAGCGCCACCTCGCGGGCGCACTGACCAAGCGGGCGCTGCGCCGGGCCACGGCCGGCGCGCTGCGCCAGGAGGCCTGACATGCAGGTGACGATCACCGTCAACGGGGTCCCGGTCACGCGTGACATCGAGCCGCGCCTGCTGCTCGTGCACTTCATCCGCGAGACGCCGGGGCTGACCGGGACCCACTGGGGCTGCGACACGTCCAACTGCGGCGCGTGCGTCGTGCTGATGGACGACAAGCCGATCAAGTCGTGCACGCAGCTGGCCGTCATGAGCGAGGGCCACGACATCCGCACCGTGGAGTCGCTCGAGGTCGACGGCCGGCTGGACCCGGTGCAGCAGGGCTTCCACGAGAAGCACGCGCTGCAGTGCGGGTTCTGCACGCCGGGCATGCTCATGACGAGCCGCGCCCTGCTGGACGAGAACCCCGACCCGACCGACCACGACATCCGCACCGCGATCTCGGGCGCGATCTGCCGCTGCACCGGCTACCAGAACATCGTCGCGGCGGTCCGCTGGGCCGCAGAGCATCCGGCCGTCGAGAAGCAGGAGGTCTGAGCATGGCGACCATCGAGAACCTCCCCAGCCCCGAGACCGAGCGGCCGATCGGCTTCGGGCGCCTGAAGCGCAAGGAGGACGCGCGCTTCATCCGCGGCCAGGGCAGGTACCTGGACGACATCACCCTGCCGGGGATGCTGCACGGAGCGATCCTGCGCAGCCCGTACGCCCACGCGAAGATCCTGTCGATCGACACCTCGGAGGCGCTGGCGCACCCGAACGTGGCGGCGGTCGTCACCGCCAAGGACCTCGAGACGCTGGGCCTGGCGTGGATGCCGACGATCTCCTA
>JAOPZL010000339.1 GCA_025964175.1 Solirubrobacterales bacterium | reverse complement strand
GGCGCCGGCGCCGCCAGTCCAAGACCGCGCTCGTCCTGGGCGGGGGCGGGTTCACCGGCGGCGTCTACCAGATCGGCGCGCTGCGGGCGCTCGACCTGCTGTCGGTCAACCGCTCGGTCAACCAGTTCGACGTCTACGTCGGCACCAGCGCCGGCTCGCTGATCGCCGCGCTGGCGGCCAACGGCGTCACGCCCGAGCAGATGATGCGCGTGGTCAACGACCAGGTGCCGACGCCGTTCCGCGACATCAACCTGAACATGCTGCTGCGGCTCAACGTCAAGGAGTTCGCCGCCAAGGGCATCCAGCTCCCGCTGCACCTGCTCAAGGTCGCGCGCGACCTCCCGGGCCTGCTGCGGACCGTCTCCCCGGTCGACCTCGCCGTCGCGCTGGCCGACGCGCTGCCGTCCGGGCTCTACACCGGCTCCGGCGTCGAGCAGTACGTCCGCACCGTCCTCGCCGACCCGGACCGCACGGACGACTTCCGGCTGCTGCAGCGCGAGCTCTACCTGGCGGCGACCGATCTCGACACGTGCGAGCGGATCGTGCTCGGTGCCGAGGGCTGGGACGACGTGCCGATCTCCAGCGCCGTCCGCGCGTCGAGCGCGCTGCCGATGATCTACAAGCCGCACGTGCTCAAGGGCCGCGAGCTGATCGACGGCGGCATCGTCTCGACCACGAACCTCGACATCGCGGTCGAGGCGGGCGCGAAGTTCGTCGTCGTCGTCAACCCGCTGGTGCCCCACGTCAACGACTTCTCCAAGATGACGCGCGGCCCGTTCGGCATCGGCTCGCGTCCGCGCCGGGTCTCCGACATGGGCTTCCCGCAGATCGGCTACCAGGCGTTCAAGCTGCTGGCCTACCAGCGCCTGCACGAGATGGCGCGCCAGTGGGAGCAGCGCTACCCCGGCGTCGACATCGTCCTGATCGAGCCCGAGCCCGACGACGAGCTGATGTTCCAGACGTCGATCATGGACTTCACCAGCCGCGTGGACGTGGCCCGGCACGGCTTCGAGTCGGTCACGCTGCGCCTGGCCAACGACTACGAGCACTTCCGCGAGATCTGCGAGCGCCACGGGATCGAGATCTCGGCGACCCGGGTGCGCAAGGTCGTCAAGCACTTCGATCAGCGCGACGCCGACCGCGAGGACCGCTCGCGCGCCTGGCGCAAGATCCTCGAGCAGACGACCGGCGCGCTGCTGCGCCAGTCGGCGAACGAGTAGCCGGCTAGCTCGGGCGCGCGAGCGCGGCGGTCATCGCCTGCACCAGGCGGTCGCCCGCCACGGGCGACTGCACGGCGACGCGCACCCGGTCAGGATCGCCGAAGATCCCGCCGCCGGCCACCCGCACGTTGCCGTGCTCCAGCCGGGTCGCGAGCTCGGCGCCGTCCATGCCGGGCGCCCCGACCCACAGCAGGTTCGCCTCGCTGTCGGAGACCTCGAGGCCGAGGGAGCGCAGCTGCCCGGTGAGCCGCTCGCGCTCGGCGCGGACCGCCTCGACGCGTCGCCCGACGTGGGCCTCGGTGCTGTGCAGCGCCTCGAGGGCGCCGACCTGGCTGAGCTCGCCGACGCCCAGCTCCGGAGCGAGACGCTCCAGGACCGGCTCGCTGCGCGGCCCGCCGACCGCGTAGCCGATGCGCAGCCCGGCCAGGCCCCAGGCCTTGGAGAACGAGCGCAGGACGAGCAGCCGCGGATGCTCGGCGACGAGCCCGATGGCGCTGGCCGGCGCGTACTCGACCAGCGCCTCGTCCAGCAGCATCACGACCCGCTCGGGCAGCGCGTCCAGCAGCGCGCTCAGGGCCGCCTCGTCCAGCCACTCGCCCGTCGGGTCGTTGGGGTTGCACAGCGCGACGATCCGGGTGCGGTCGGTCAGCGCCCGCAGGATCGGCTCGGCGCCGAAGCCGGGAACCGCCACCGCCGAGCCGCCGACGCGCCGGGCCAGCAGCGGCAGCAGCGGATACGACGGCCACGGCGTGACGAGCTCGTCGCCGCGCTGCATCAGCGTGGCGACGGCCGAGCCCATCAGCTGGGCGGCGCCGTTGCCGAGCACGAGGCGGGTGGGGGAGAGCTGGTGGCGATGGGCCAGCTCGGAGCGCAGCTCCCCGGCGTGCGCGTCGGGCGCGCGGTGCAGCCCGCGGCGGGCGGCGTAGGTGACGGCGTTGACGACGGCCGACGGCGGCAGCTGCGGCCAGGTCAGCTGCGAGAGGTCGATCGTGTCGACGCGGGCCAGCGCCTGGCGGCGGCGCTCCTCAGCCTCCGCGTGCAGCTGCGCGTTGCGCTCCTGCGGCGGCTGCTCGTCGAACTGGCGGTAGTAGCCGCGCCGGCGCAGCGCCATGCGCGCTAGGTCTGCCCGGGCATCGTGGTCGAGCCCGGTCCGACGATGAGCAGCAGCCAGACGGTGAACGCGCTCCCGCCGACGACGGCGCAGACGGCGAACATCGGCCCGATGATGCCCTTGCGCTGGTCATGACCGGCGGCGCGGCGCACGAGGATCCAGGTGGCGTCCAGGCGCTTGAGCACGACGAGGCCGAACATCAGGCCGCCCAGGACGAGGGCGAACGCGGCGACGATCGGGAAGAAGACGGACCGCCCGCCGTTGCTGAGGTGCCCGGCGACCCACAGCGCGCCCGCCGGGATCGGCCCCCAAAACAGCAGGCTCACCAGCGCCATCAGCGCGGCGAGCAGCAGCGCCAGCACGTCGTCCAGGTGCTGGCGCCGCGACGATCCCCGCTCCGGCGTCCCGCGATAGCGGACCGGGCCGGTGCCCGGTCGGCGCCCGTTGAACAGGCCGCCGGTGTCGGTGGGATCGGTGCGCATCAGTCCTCAGTGCCCGTGGTAGAGCTCCTCGAACCGGTCGGCGTACAGCTGGTTGACGACGTTGCGCTTCACCTTGAGGGTCGGCGTCAGCTCGCCCGTCTCCTGCGACAGGTCGTGGTCGAGGATGAAGAACCGCTTGACCTGCTCCACCTGCGCGTACTTCGCGTTGGCGCGGTCCAGCTCGGCCTGGATCAGGGCGAGCACGCGCTCGTCCTGGGACAGCGCGGCCATCGAGGTGTCCTCGATCGACTGCGCCGTCGCCCAGGGGACGATCTCCTCCTCGTCGAGGGTGATCATCATCGACGGGTACGGGCGCCGGTCGCCGTGCATGATGGCCTGGGAGACCCAGCGCACCTGCTTGAGGTCGTTCTCGAGGTTGGCCGGCGTGAGGTTCTTGCCGCCCGAGGTGATGATGATGTCCTTCTTGCGGCCGGTGATCGACAGGTAGCCGTCGTCGTCGAGGGAGCCGAGGTCGCCGGTGTGCAGCCAGCCGTCCTCGATGGTGCCGAACGACGTGCCCTCCTGGCCGTAGTAGCCGCGGAAGACGTTCGCGCCCTTGACGAGCACCTCGCCGTCCTGCGCGATCTTCAGCTCCACGCCGGGGAACGCGCGGCCGACGGTGCCGAACTTGTGCGCCTCGGGCGTGGAGGTCGTCGCGGCGGTGGAGGTCTCGGTCATCCCGTAGCCCTCCATCACCGGCACGCCGCAGGCCCAGAAGAACTCGAGGATCTCCTTGGCGATCGGCGCCGCTCCGGTGACCGCCTCCTCCAGGCGTCCGCCGAACGCCATGCGGACGTTGGAGAAGAGCGTCGCGTCGAACTGGTCGTAGGCGGCCTGGAGCTCGGAGGGGACCTCCTGGCCGGCGATGCGCAGGTCCTCGACCTGGCCGCCGACGGCGACCGCCTTGGCCAGCATCTCCGCGTCGAGGTTGCCGGAGACGAGGCCGTAGATCTTCTCGAAGACGCGCGGGACCGACGGCAGGTAGGTCGGGTGGGTCTCCGACAGCTCGACGATGATCTGCTTCACGTCGCCGCCGTAGTAGGCGATCGTCGTGCCCCGGTCGTAGGCGGCGAGCTGCACCAGCAGCGCGAACGAGTGCGCGAGCGGCAGGTACAGGTACATGAGGTCGTCGCCGCCGCCGAAGCTCGAGCGCTCCGACGTCATGTCGACCATCGAGCGGTAGTTGGAGTGCCCCAGCACGCAGCCCTTGGGCGGACCGGTCGTGCCCGACGTGTAGATGATCGTGTATGGGTCCTGCGGCGTGACCGCGGCGATGCGGGCGTCGAGCTCGGCCTGGTCACGGCCGCGCCCGCCCGCGCGCAGCTCCTCCAGCGAGATCGCGCCCTCGGCGGGCTCGATCGAGAAGATGTGCCGCAGGTGGGGGAGGCGCTCGCGCACCTCGACGACCTTCGCCAGCTGGACGGCGTCCTCGACGATGATCGCGACGGACTCGGAGTCGGAGATGACCCACTCGCACTCCTGCGGCGAGTTTGTCTGGTAGATCGGCACGACGACGGCGCCGGTCATCGTGATGGCGAAGTCCGCGTACGTCCACTCCGGGCGGGTGCCGGCGAGGAGGGCGACCCGGTCGCCGGCGGCGATGCCGAGGTCGATCAGCCCGAGGGCGATCTCACGGGCGATCTCGCCGACCTCCGCGAACGTGACGTCATGCCACGCGCCGTCGGCCTTGTACTTGACGGCGGGGTGATCGCCGAACTGCTCCGCGGCACGCGGAAGCAGATCGGCGATCGTGTTCGATCCCGTTGTGACACGGGACGGCGCGCTGGCCTCCATCTCCTCCTCCTCCTGAAGTCGGGAAACGGAGGCCGATGCTACTCAGACGCTGGAGGGCTGCGCTTCGTTCACGACGGAGGTGTCCGCGCGCATGCTCTCCAGGAACAGACTCTTGTCTATGCGGCCCTGGAAGATCGGCACGCCCAGCTCAACGCATTTCGAGATGACGTCTGTCCGCTGCAGTCCGGCTTCTCGCGCGAGTTCGGTGGGCGTGAGATGCATCGCCATGGGCTTCCCCCGTAGATCGTTGGCGTTGAAGGCGACGCTAGCGCAGATGGCGGACGTCCTCAACGCCGATCTAGACCGGATTGAGAAGTTGTACGAAGCTGTGCCGCACGCCGAAATGCTCGGCGAGGTTGTCGCCGAGCGCGGTGATGCCGAAGGTCTCGGTGGCGTAGTGCCCAGCGGCGATGAACGTCACACCTGATTCCTGGGCGATGGACATGATCCGCTCGGCCGGTTCGCCGGTGACGAAGGCGTCGAGTCCGAGCTCGATCGCCTCCGCGATGTCGTCGGCAGCGCCTCCGGAGACGATTCCCAGACGCGCGACCTGCTGGGGCCCGGCCGGGAAGACGAGCGGCTCGCGTCGGGTCAGCTCGCCGATCTGGGCGGCGAGCGCGTCGCGGTCGCGCGGCTCGTCGAAGTGGGCGATCACGCCGATCCGCTGACCGCGATGCTCGGCGAACGGCTCGGTGGAGTCCGCGCCCAGACGTTGGGCGATGAGCGCGTTGTTGCCGATGACGGGGTGGGCGTCGAGCGGGAGGTGGTAGGCGGCGAGCGCCATGTCGTGGTCGAACAGCAGCTTCAGGCGCCGCTTCAGCATCGGGGTGATCGGGCCGGCCGGCTCGCCCCAGAACAGCCCGTGGTGGACGAGCACGAGATCGGCGTCCAGCTGTGCGGCGCGCTCGAACAGGGCGGCCGACGCGGAGACCCCCGTGACGACGTGGCGCACCTCGGTCGCGCCCGGCACCTGCAGCCCGTTGGGGCCGTAGTCGGCGAAGGACGAGGAGCTCAGCAGCTCGTCGAGGTGGGAGATCAGCTCGGGCAGTGGAGTCATGACGGTTTTTGAACGAGGTGGTGCGGGTACTCCGCGGACGGGATCCAACCTATGGAAGCAGCAACGCTCATGCCCGTGGCGCGACATCGAAGCGCGGGGGCAACGGACGACGAGCTCGTGGCGCGGACGCGATCGGGCGACGACCGCGCGTTCGAGACGCTGTACCACCGCTACCACCGGCGCATCACGAGCTACGTGCTGGGCATGGTCCGCGACCACCAGCGCGCGGAGGACGTGACGCAGGAGGTCTTCCTGAGCGCGCTGCGGCGGATGCGCACCACCGACCGCCAGCTCGCGTTCAAGCCGTGGATCTACGAGATCGCCAAGAACGCCTGCATCGACCAGTTCCGGCGCGGCCGTCGCGCGGACGAGGTGTCCTGGGATCCCGACGAGGCCGCGATCGCACCCTTCGTCAGAGCCGGCCCCGCCGCCGACGCCGCCGTCCACGCCAAGCAGCAGCTCGACGACCTGTGCGGCGCATTCGGCGGGCTCTCGGAGGCCCACCACAGGATCCTCGTCCTGCGCGAGCTCGAGGGCCGCTCCTACGCCGAGATCGGCGAGCGGCTCGAGCTGACGCGCCCGGCGGTCGAGTCGACCCTCTTCCGTGCCCGCAAGCGGCTGTGCGAGGAGTACGAGGACCTCGTCAGCGGCGAGCGCTGCCGCCGTGTGCGCACGATCATCGAGACCGCAGGAGAGACCTCGCTGGGCCTGCGCGACGGACGCAAGATGGCCCGCCACGTGGCCCATTGCCAGCCGTGCCGCCACGCGGCGCTGGTCGCGGGCCTGAGCGAGCACGTGCCGACGCGCACCGGCCTCGGGGCCAAGATCGCCGCCTTCCTGCCGCTGCCCGCGTTCGCGCGGACGCGGTGGCTGGGGTCGTCGTCCGGTCCGGCGGCGACGGCCGGGGCGAACGCCGGCGACGCGGCGAACGCCGGCGCGGGGACGACCCTTCTGGGCTGGCTGCACGTCGCGGCTCCGATGGCCGACGCGGGCGGATCGGGGTGGGCGAAGGCGGTCGCGGCGGTCGCGACCGTCGCAGTGGCGGGCACAGGCGTGAGCGCGGTGACGTCGAGCGGCGGCGGGTCCGGGCACTCCGGCGCGCGCGGGGCGGCGATCGGCGCGGTCTGGCCAGGCGCCGGTGCGGCCTCGGGCGGTTCCGGCTCCTCACGTGCCTCGATCGGCCTGACCGGCCCGGTCGCGGGCGGCGCGGCGGGCTCGGCGGCCCGGAACTCGGCTGCGCGCCCCTCGCAGGCG
>JAOPZL010000326.1 GCA_025964175.1 Solirubrobacterales bacterium | reverse complement strand
CGAGGGGGGCGTTCCCACGGGGTCGGCGAGCAAAGCGGAAGTGACACGAATAGGCGCGTCTGCAGCGACCGGCACCAGCTTCGCTGCAGGGCACGGCCGCACGGCCCATCCTGTCCGCATCCGCCCGGTTTCAGGGCTCGTCGCGCTTGGTCGGCGGCGCCCGGATCCTCACCGACTGCCCCGACACCCGCCTGGCCTACGACGACGGCACCTCGATGGCCGCCGGCTCCGCGCCCGGACCGGCGCCCGCCGCGACCTCCCGCCGCGCCCGTGAGTCAGTGGCTGAGCACGTCGCTGACCGCCATCGCGACGACCGCGAGCGCGGCGATCACGACGATGGCCAGCAGCAGCAGACCGAGGATGGCCAGCGGGCTGCGGCGGCGGCGCGGATCGGCCTGGGGGTAGAGGTCGAACGCCTCGGCGGGGAGCGCGTCGAACTCGTAGGTCGGCTGGCGCTCGTCGGTGAAGTGGGCGGTCGGCTCGAGGATCGGGTCGGCCAGCAGGGTCGCCGCAGACGGCTCGTGGCGTTCGCCCAGGTCCTGGTCCATCCGCGCCCGCGCGGCCAGGACCGCTTCGGCGAGCTCGGCGTCGAAGGCGACCTCCTCCGAGGGTGCGTGGGGCAGGGGGCCGGCCGCGTCCGGCTCGGAGTCGACGACGTCGATCGGCGTGAACGGCACGGTGTGGCCGAGCGCGTCGTCGCCGGGGTGGCGGATCCGCGCGGCGCGGTACTCGCCGCCATCGAGGGTCTCGTGCTCGTAGCGCCCGTCGAGGGCGGGGGCGGGCGGCGCGTCGGTGGGCTCGACGTCCAGCGCGGGCGCCGGCACCGTCGCGTGGGCGTTGGGAGCCGCGGCCAGCAGGGCGCTCATGATCGCCCGCGACGCGAAGGGCGGCGGCGGCTCGTCGGGCGCGTCGCGGTAGGCGCGCTCGCCGACCCGGAAGCGCTCCTGCGCGATGCGGCACGGCTCGCAACGGTCGAGATGGCGGGTGAGACGGGAGAGGTCGGCCTCGCCCAGCTCGCGCTCGGCGCGGGCGGCCAGCAGCTCGGGCACCAGCTCGCACGGCGAGGCGCCGCCCCTCAGGCGGGCGCGCAGCGGCAGCTCGCGCGGGGCGTGGGAGGCAGCGGTGTAGCGGGCGCCGCGCAGGAGCGTGCGCTCCGGGTCGACGGCGTACGGGTCCGCGGCCTCGACGACGGCGCGGCGGAACCACGCGAACGCCTCGGCGGCCGCGTCGGTCGCCTCGCCGGGCGCGGCGACTCGCTCGGCGTAGGCCATGACGGCACTGCCGCGCCGCGTCGTGAGGCCGCTCAGCGCGGCGGGATCTCCGTCGCGCACGCCTTCCGGAGTGACGACGGTGGGCTGCTCTTGGATCGAATCCTGCATGAGCGGCTACACCCTAGATCGAGCGTCTGTCAGAACCGCGTCGACGGCCGCGACGGTCGCGCCCCAGGTCAGGCCGCTCGCCCGCAGCCGGCCGCGAGCGCGCAGCGTCGCGGCGGTCTCCTCCTCGGTGCAGACCGCGACGAGCGCTTCGGCGACGCGGTCGGGGCGGCGCGGCTCGACGAGCAGCGCGGCATCGCCGCAGGTCTCGGCCAGCGCGCCGCGGTCGGACGCGACGACGGGCACGCCCGCGGCCATCGCCTCCACGACGGGGAGGCCGAACCCCTCGTGCAGCGAGGGCAGGACGAACGCCCGCGCCCCGGCGTAGAGCCCGGGGAGGAGGGCGTCGTCGACGTAGCCGAGGTGGCGCACGCCGCTGACGTCGGCGGCGGCGCCGTGGTGGGCGCGGCGCGAGCCGGCGGCGACGAGGTCGATCCCGTGCGTCGCGAGCGCGCGGGCGGCGGCGCCGAGCACGACGAGGTTCTTGCGCGCGCCCTCCCCGGCGACGGTCAGCGCGTAGGGCCGCTCCAGCCCGAGCTGCGCGCGAGCGGCGGCGGCCGCGCCGGGATCGGGGTGGAAGCGCTCGTCGACGCCGCCGGGGACGACGGCGATCCGTGCGGGGTCGATGCCGGTGGTGGCGGCGATCTCGTCGCGCGAGAACGCGGACACGGTGATGACCTGCAGCGCCCGCCGCGCGATCGCGGGCAGCACGCGCCGCTGCCACGCCGCGTACGGCGCGGAGAACCACTCGGGATGCGTGAGGGCGACGGCGTCGTGGATGACCACGACGTTCGCGGGCCAGCGCAGGGGCGCGAGGTTGGCGGGATTGAGGATGATCCGCGCGCCGCGCCGGCGGGCCTCGACGGGTAGCACGCCCTGCTCCCACGCCTGCCCGGCCTGGTAGGCGAGCGCGCGCGGGGGCGCCGCGACCGCGTAGACGCCGGGCCGCAGCGCGGGCAGCCGCTCGGCGAGCTCGACGGCCCACCGCTCGACCCCGCTGAGCTGTCGCCGCGCGGCGGCGCGACCGTTGACGAGCACGTCCGGCACGGCGCGGAGCGTACGCACCCGGCCCGTCACCATCGCCGCACCGACCGCGATCTTGTACGGGTGTACGTGATGGCGTACGGTGTAGGGCCATGGAAACCGCTCCGCAGGTCTTCGAGCGCCACGCTGCTGACTACGACGCGCAGCGCCGCCGGCTCATCCCGCCCTTCGACGCGTTCTACGGCACCGCCGTCGCCGCGCTCGACCTGGCCGCGCCGCCCCTGCGCCGCGTGCTCGACCTCGGGGCCGGGACCGGGATGCTCTCCGCGCGCGTCGCCGACGCCCATCCGACCGCCGAGGTCGTCCTGCTCGACGGCTCGCCCGCGATGCTCGAGCAGGCCCGCGCCACGCTCGGCGACCGCGCCTCCTACGTGACCGCCGACCTCACCGACCCGCTGCCCGCGGGACCGTGGACGGCGATCGTCTCCGCGCTGGCCATCCACCATCTCGACGACGCCGCCAAGCGCGACCTGCTCGTCCGCGTGCACGCCGAGCTGGGGCCCGGCGGCGTGTTCGTGAACGCCGAGCAGATCGCCGGTCCGACCGCGTTCTTCGACGAGCGCTACCGCGCCTGGCACGAGCAGCACGCCCGCGCGGCCGGCTCGACGGCGCAGGAGTGGGAGGCGGCCGTCGAGCGGATGCGGCTGGATCGCTGGGCGTCGGTCGAGCACCAGCTGCAGTGGCTGCGCGACGCCGGCTTCGCCGACGCCGACTGCCTCTTCAAGGACCACCGCTTCGCCGTGCTCGTCGCCCGCCGCTCCGGCTGACCGATCCGCCGGGTGCGATCCGGGGAGCCGGGGGTAGCCTCCCGCGCATGAGCGACAGCGACGAACAGGACGAGGTCCGGGCCGCCGGCGGCCTCGTCGTCCGTGACGGCCAGGTGCTGCTCGTGCACCGCCCGCGATACGACGACTGGTCGCTGCCCAAGGGCAAGCTCGACCCGGGCGAGAGCTGGGAGCAGGCCGCGCGGCGCGAGGTCCACGAGGAGGCGGGCGTGCGGGTCCGCCTCGACCGCGAGCTGACCCCCGCGCACTACATCGACAACCGGGGACGCCGCAAGACCGTGCGCTACTGGGTGATGTCGCTGGAGGAGGAGCCGGGGGAGTTCGTGCCCAACGACGAGGTCGACCGCCTGTGCTGGGCCACCCCCGACGACGCCCGCCTGACGCTCACCTACGAGCACGACCTCGCGCTCATCGACGAGTGGGTCGGCAGCGAGAAGCCGGGCGGCGGCGCCGAGATCGAGCGCAAGTTCCTCGTCGGCCACGTCCCCGCCGAGGTCCGCGGCGCCCCCTTCAAGCCGATCGTCCAGGGCTACCTGAGCAGCGGCGGCGATCCGGAGCTGCGCATCCGCCGCTCCGGCAACGACCACTTCCTCACGCTGAAGGCGGGCTCCGGGCTGCAGCGCACCGAGGAGGAGCTCCCGATCGACCGCGCCCGCTTCGAGCGGCTGTGGCCGATGACCAAGGGCCGCCGGATCGAGAAGGTCCGCCACAAGGTCGACCACGGCGGGCGCACGATCGAGGTCGACGTCTTCGACGGCCCCAACCGCGGGCTCGTCGTCGCCGAGGTCGAGTTCCCGTCGGTCGAGGAGGCGCGGGCGTGGACGGGTCCCGCGTGGCTGGGCGAGGAGGTCACCGACGATCCCGCCTACCGCAACGCGACGCTCGCGCGATGAGCTCGACCACGGCGCCGATCCGCACGGCGATCGTCGGCTACGGCCTCGCGGGCTCCGCCTTCCACGCGCCCCTCATCGCCGCCGACCCGGCCTTCGAGCTGGCCGCGATCGTGACCGCGAACCCGGACCGCCGCGCCCAGGCGCGGGCCACCCACCCGGCGGCGACCCTCCTGGACGGCCCCGACGAGCTGTTCGCCCGCGCGCGGGAGCTGGCCCTCGACCTCGTCGTCGTCGCCTCGCCCAACCGCACGCACGTGGAGCTCGCGAACCGGGCCCTGGACCACGACCGGACCCTGCACGTCGTCGTCGACAAGCCGCTCGCCGCCTCCGTCGAGGAGGCCCGCGCCCTGGCCAACCACGCCAACGCGCGCAACCGCCTGCTCACCGTCTTCCACAACCGGCGCTGGGACGGCGACTTCCTCACCGCCCGGCGGCTCATCGACCGCGGCGACCTCGGGGAGGTGGTGCGCTGGGAGTCCCACTTCGACCGCTGGCGCCCGGCCCCGAGGGACGGCGCGTGGCGCGAGCTCCCCGATCCGGCCGAGGCCGGCGGGTTGCTGTTCGACCTCGGCACCCACGTGATCGACCAGTCGCTGCTGCTGTTCGGCCCGGCGCGCACCGTCTACGCCGAGATCGACGTGCGCCGGCCCAGCGCGCGGGTCGACGACGACGTCTTCGTCGCCGTCACCCACGACAGCGGGGTCCGCTCGCACCACTGGGTGACGAACATCGCCGCGCAGCCCGCGCCCAGGCTGCGCGTCCTGGGCACGGGCGCGGCCTACGTCAAGCACGGCCTCGACGTGCAGGAGGCCGCGCTGCGCGACGGCGCCGGGCCCAACGACCCGGGCTTCGGCACGGAGGCGGAATCGGCGTGGGGAACGCTCGGCGTCAGCGACGACGGCGAGCTGCTGCGGGTGCGCACCGAGCCCGGTCGCTACGCCGCGTTCTACGAGGGCGTGGCCGCCGCGCTGAACGAGGGAGCGCCGCCGCCGGTCAGCGCCGCCGAGGCGATCGCCGTGCTCGAGGTGCTCGAGGCCGCGCGGGCGTCCTCCCGGACGCAGACGACGATCACGCTGCGGTGAAGCGGGCGACGCCCTCGTCGTCGACCACCTCGACGGCGCGGCCGTCGGCGAGCAGCAGGTCGGTGTGGCCGATGATCTCGCTCAGGGTGAGGTAGGCCTGGGTCACCGCGACGCTGCCCCACAGCTCGTGGGCGAGCTCGTGCGCGGTCGACGGGCGGGCCGCGATCAGGCCGGCGAGCTTGTCCGCGCGCCGCTCGTGGCCCCGGAAGCGCTCGTCGAGCAGCGTGCGGTGGTCCTCGATCGGGTCGCCGTGGCCGGCGAGGACGAGCTCGAGGTCCATCGCCCGCGTCGCCCGCATCGACTCCAGGTAGATCTCCAGCGCGTGCGGGCGCTCCATCGAGCCGTCCAGCGGGCGCGTGATCAGCGGGTTGGAGGAGATGTGCTTGATCAGGTGGTCGGCGGCGAGCAGCAGCCCGCGCTCGCGATCGTGCAGGACGAGGTCCGACGGCGAGTGGCCGGGGCGATGGTGGACGTGGAGCGTGCGGTCGGCGAACTCCAGCGTCGAGCCCTCCACGAGCTCGTTCGTCACCGTCGCGGGCGCGCCCCAGCCCCGCATCACGCGCGACATCGACCGCAGCGCGTAGCGGACGTCGGAGGGGATGCCGTGGCGCGCCATGAGCGATTCGGAGAAGCGGTCGTCGGCCTCCATCGCGTCGCCGTAGATCGCCAGCCACGGGGCGAGCGGGCCGAAGGCCGCGACCTCGGCGCCCGACCGGCGCGCGAGGATCCCCACCAGCCCGAGGTGGTCCATGTGCTGGTGGCTGATGACGATCCGCTCGAGGTCCTCGACGCGCCGGCCGCGCTGCGCGAGCATCGTCTCCAGCGCATCGAGCGCCGTCCCCGAGTTGGGGCCGGCGTCGACGAGCGTGAGCGGGTCGTCCTCGATCAGGTAGCAGTTGACCGGGCCGACCGCGAACCCCGTGGGCAGCGGCAGCGCGGTGATCCCTGCGTCAGGCGCGGATGAGGGCAAGGACCTCGTCCCGGCGCCGCTCCATGTCCTCCACGGACACCAGCGACTCGAGCGTGAGCCGCAGCAGCGGCTCGGTGTTGGACATGCGGACGTTGAAGTGCCAGTCGGGGTAGTCGATCGACGCGCCGTCGACGTGCGTGATCTCCGCGTCGGCGTACTTCTCCTCGATCTCGGCCATCTTCTCCGCGCCGTCGGCGACCTCGGAGTTGATCTCGCCGGAGATGAAGTACTTGGCCTTGTAGGGCTCGAGCAGCTCGCTCATCTTCTTGCCCTCGACCGACAGCTTCTCCAGGACGAGCAGCGCCGGGATCGTCCCCGAGTCGGCGTTGTAGAAGTCGTGGAAGTAGTAGTGGCCGGAGACCTCGCCGCCGAAGATCGCGCCCTCGCGCCGCATGCGCGTCTTGAAGAACGCGTGGCCGACGCGGTTGATGTGCGGCGTGCCGCCCGCCGCGGTGACGACGTCGGGCACCGCGCGCGAGGCCCGGGCGTCGTAGAGGATGTCCGCGCCCGGCGATTTCTCCAGCAGGTGCTCGGCGAGGATGGCGGTTAGGAAGTCGCCGTCCACGAAGCGGCCGGTGTCGTCGACGAAGAAGCAGCGGTCGGCGTCGCCGTCCCAGGCGATGCCGAGGTCGGCGCCCTCGGAGCGGACCTTGTCGATGATGAACTGCCGGTTGGCCTCGATCATCGGGTTGGGCTCGTGGTCGGGGACGTTGCCGTCCGGGGTGAAGTAGGTCTGGACGAGATCGAGGTCGAGCTGCTCCAGGAGCGGGCCGACCATCGGGCCGGCCATCCCGTTGCCGCCGTCGACGACGACCTTCAGGCGCTTGACCTTGCTCGGGTCGATGATCGTCAGCGCGGCCTCCTGGAAGGGCGCGTAGACGTCGAGCTCCTCGAAGGAGCCGCCGCCCGGCGATTCACCCAGCCCGTCCTCGATCAGCTGGCGGATGTCCTGGATGCCCTCGTCCCCGGACAGGGCGATCGCGCCGTCCTTGACCAGCTTGGCGCCGGTGTAGGCCTTCGGGTTGTGCGATGCGGTGCACATGATGCCGCCGTCGAGCTCCTTGGAGCCGACGGTCCAGTAGAGCATCTCGGTCCCGACCTGGCCGACGTCGAGCACGTGCGCGCCCTCGGCGATCATCCCGGCGCGGTAGCGCGCCGCCATCTCCGGGGCGGTGAGGCGCATGTCGCGCCCGAGCCCGAGGCGCAGGTCGCCCGGCTCCTTGCCGGCAAGTCGCGCGATGACGCGGACGAACGCCCGTCCGATCAGCTCGGCGTCGTCCGGGCCCAGCTGCTCGCCGTAGAGGCCGCGGATGTCATAGGCCTTGAAGATGGTGGGATCGATGGGCATCGCCCTGCATTCTAAAGACGCCGCGTAAGCTCCGGCGCCTATGGACGTCGTCATCCTCTGCGGCGGGCGGGGGACGCGCCTGCAGGAGCGCACCGAGGAGATCCCCAAGCCGCTGGTCGAGATCGGCGGCCGGCCGATCCTCTGGCACATCGTGCGGCTCTACGCCGAGCAGGGCCTGCGCCGGTTCGTGCTGTGCACGGGGTACAAGGGCGAGCTGATCGAGCGGTTCGTGGACGAGGAGCCGTGGCCCGGGGGGATCGAGGTCCGCTGCGTCGACACGGGGCTGGACACGCCGACGGGCGGGCGCGTCCTGCGCGTGCGCGAGGAGGTCGGCGAGCGCTTCTGCGCGACGTACGGCGACGGCCTCGCCGACATCGACCTGCGCGCCGAGCTCGCCTTCCACGGCGCGCACGACGCGGCCGCGACGATGACCGTCGTGCGCCCGGAGCTGCAGTTCGGCGTGACCGAGCTGGGCGCCGGCGACGCGGTCATCGGCTTTCGCGAGAAGCCGCGCTCCGAGCACTGGATCAACGGCGGGTTCTTCGTCTTCGACCGCGCCGTGTTCGACTACCTGCGCGACGACTCGATCCTGGAGCGCGACCCGCTCGAGCGCCTGGCCGCCGACGGGCAGCTGCGCGCCTATCGCCACACGGGCTTCTGGGAGTGCATGGACACCTACAAGGACGCCGTCGCCCTCAACGACCTGTGGGCCGGCGGGGCGCCGCCGTGGAAGCTGTGGAGCGAGTGAGCCGCCGCGTCCTGGTGACCGGCGCGACCGGGATGGTCGGCGGGTGGCTCGTGCGGGCGCTGCTGGAGCGCGGCGATCGGGTCGTCGTGCTGCGCCGCAGCGCTCCCGGCCCCGGCGCCGTCCTCGCCGCCGAGGGGCTCGAGGCGCGGTGCGTCGCCGTGCCGGGCGACCTGCTCGACGACCGGTCGCTCGTCCACGGCCTGGTCGACCACGAGATCGACACGATCTTCCACCTCGCGGGGCAGACGATCGTCGCCGACGCGGTCCGCGCGCCGCTGGCCGCGTGGGAGGCCAACGTCCGGGGCACGTACCTGCTGCTGGAGGCGGCGCGGGCCGCGGGGGTCGAGCGGACGGTCGTGGCGTCGTCGATCCGGGTCTACGGGGAGGCAGCCCGGCCCGGGAGCGCTCCGCCGCGCGAGGACGCGCCGCTGGACCCGCGCGACCCCTACGGGGCGTCGAAGGCCGCGGCCGACGTCATCGCCCGCTCCTACTGGTCGACGCACGGGATGGCCGTCGCCGTCGCCCGCGCGTCCAACGTCTACGGCGGCGGCGACCGCAACCGCTCCCGGCTCGTGCCGGAGGCGATCGACGCCGCGCTCGCGGGCCGGGCGCCGGTCCTGCGCTGCGACGGCACCCCGCGGCTCAACCTCCTGCACGTGGACGACGTCGTCGCGGCGTACCTGGCCATCGCCGACGCGCTCGACGTGCGGGACGGGCCGAGGACCGCCCGCGGCGAGGCGTTCAACGTCGGCGGCGAGGACCCGCGCGCGGTCGGGGAGATCGCCGCGCTCGTGTGCCGGTTGGCGGGCTCGGCGATCGAGCCGCAGCTGCGCGGCGCGGCGGGCAAAGACGCGGAGCCCGACGCGCCCGACCCGCGCGTGGACTGCACGAAGCTGCGCGAGCGCACCGGCTGGCGGCCGCGGGTGTCGCTGGAGGACGGGCTGGCACAGACGATCGCCTGGCATCGCGCGCACGGCGGCGGCGCGGTCCCCGCGGCGGCGGAGCCGATCGGCTAGATGCGCACCCTGGGCATCGACCTCTCGACGGCCGAGACGCAGACCGCGGCCTGCGAGCTGCACTGGGACGGCACGGAGGGTCGCGACCTCGGCGGCACGCCGCGGCTCGGGCTGGCCGACGGCCCGCTGCTCGCCCTGATGGCGCAGGCCGACACGATCGGCATCGACGCCCCGTTCGGCTGGCCCGACGCCTTCCGCGCCGCGATCGACGCGTGGAGCGAGCGCGACGCGTGGGCCGCCGGCGACGACCGGCGCCCGCTGCGGCTGCGGCGCACCGACGAGTTCCTCGTCACCCAGGGGCGCACGCCGATGTCGGTCTCCTCCGACCGGATCGCCGCCACCGCGATGCGCTGCGCCGACCTGCTGGCGCGCCATCACGCGGCGCGCGGCGACGCGCTGGACCGCATCGACGGCCACGCCGCGGAGACGTACCCGGCGGGAGCGCTCGTCGTGTGGGGCCTGCGCGACGAGATGCGCGGCTACAAGGAGCGCGGCGCGACCGAGAAGCGCCGCCGGCTGACCGAGCGCCTGGCCGACGGCGCCGACCTCGAGCTGACCGAGGCGACCGTCGCCGCGTGCGCGGCCAGCGACCACACGCTGGACTCCCTGCTCTGCACGCTCGTCGCGCGGGCCCGCGCGATCGGCCTGACCCACGTGGCGCCGCCCGAGCACCGCGAGCAGATCGCGCGCGAGGGCTGGATCCACCTGCCGGTCCCGGGCTCGCTGGCCCGCCTCGCCCGCGGCTGATCGCGGCTAAGCTCAGATGTCATGTCCGGGCATTCAAAATGGGCGAGCATCAAGCACAAGAAGGCGATCGTCGACTCGCGGAAGGGCAAGCTCTTCACGAAGCTGGCCCGGGCGGTGACGGTGGCCGCCCGTGAGGGCGGTGGTGACATCGACGGCAACCCGTCGCTGGCCCTGGCCGTCCAGAAGGCGCGGTCGGCCTCGATGCCCAAGGACAACATCGAGCGCGCGATCGCCAAGGGGACCGGCGCGGGCGCCGACGGCGTCGCGATCGAGACCGTCCTCTACGAGGGCTACGGGCCCGGAGGCGTCGCGGTCCTCGTCGAGGCGCTGACCGACAACCGCAACCGCACCGGCGCGGAGATGCGCCACGCCTTCACCAAGCACGGCGGCAGCCTGGGCGAGCCGGGGACGGTGGCCTACCTGTTCGACAAGAAGGGCACGATCCACGTCGACGCCGAGCGCTACAGCGAGGACGACCTGCTGCCGGCGATCGAGGCGGGCGCCGAGGACATCGTCGCCGAGGACGGCACCTTCGAGGTGCTGACCGAGCCCAGCGACCTGACCGCGGTGCGCCAGGCGCTGACCGAGGCCGGCATCGAGCTGCAGGGCTTCGAGATCACGCAGCGGCCGCAGGTCATGGTGCCGCTGGAGGAGGACGGCGCCCGCAAGGTGCTCAACCTCATCGACACGCTCGAGGACCTCGACGACGTCGACACCGTGCACGCGAACTTCGACGTCTCCGAGGACGTCATGGAGTCCCTCGCCGGATAGGACCGGTGGCCGGGCGTAGGCTCGGTGCCATGACCTTCTCGCTCGCCGATCTCGCGCTGCCGATCGTCCAGGCGCCGATGGCCGGCGGGCCGTCGACCGTCGAGCTGGCCGCCGCCGTCTGCGAGGCCGGCGGCCTCGGCATGGTCGCGGGCGCCGGGCTGAGCGCGCAGCGCCTGGGCGAGGAGATCGTCCTGCTGCGCGCCGCGACGACGGCGCCGTTCGGCGTGAACCTCTTCTCGGCGCCGAGCCCGGCCGTCGCGCCCGAGGTCGTCGAGCACTATGCGGCCTCGCTGGCCGGCGAGGAGGGCCCGCTGGGCGAGCCGCGCCACGACGACGACGAGCTGCACGAGAAGCTGGCGCTGATGGTCGAGCTGCGCCCGCCCGTCGTCTCGTTCACGTTCGGCTGCCCGCACGAGCCGACGGTCGACCGGCTGCGCGCCTCGGGCTGCGCGGTCTGGGTGACCGTCACGACGCCGCGCGAGGCGGTCTACGCCGCCGGCGTCGGCGCCGACGCCCTGATCGTCCAGGGCGTCGAGGCCGGCGGCCACCGCGGCTCGTTCGACGACGTCGAGCCGGGGGACATCGGGCTGCTCGCGCTGCTGCAGCTCGTCGCCGCGCGGACGGACCTGCCGCTGATCGCCGCGGGCGGGATCGTCACCGGCCGCGCGATCGCCGGCGTGCTGGCCGCGGGCGCATCCGCCGCCCAGCTGGGCACCGCGCTGATGCGCACGCCCGAGGCGGGCACGCCGGCCGAGCATCGCGAGCTGATGGCCGAGGGCATGCGGCCCACGGGCCTGACCCGCGCCTACAGCGGCCGCACGGCCCGCGGGATCGTCAACCGCTTCCAGCAGTCGCACGCCGACGCCCCGAGCGCCTATCCGCAGGTCAACCACCTGACCGCTCCGCTGCGCGCCGCCGCCCGCGCCGCGGGCGACGCCGAGGCGTTCAACCTCTGGGCCGGTCAGGCCTACCCGCTGGCATCCGACCGCCCGGCCGGCGAGCTGGTGACCGAGCTGGCCAACGAGGCCCGTGAGCGCCTGTCGGAGGTGGCGAAGATGGTGGAGAAGCCCCGCTGAGCTCGTGCCATCCACCGGCCTCGCGCCTCACTCGTCGTCGGGCGAGGACTCCGGCCGGCGCACCCGCTGCACCTTGACCGGGTCCTTCACGCCGCGCACGCGGCGCTCCCCGGCGTAGGACCAGCGCCAGTCGCCGCCGGCCGCCGCCTTGGCGTCCTGGGCGCAGAGGACCGATCCGGGCCGGGCGATGTTCGTCAGGCGGCTGGCCAGGTTGACCGGGCGCCCGTACCAGTCGCCGGCGCGGGGCAGCGCGGGGCCGAAGGCGATGCCCGCGCGCAGCTGCGGGAAGCCGCTGGCCTCCTCGGCGTCGGCGAGATCGACGAGGCGCAGGGCGGCGTCGACGAGCGCGTCGACGTCGGGGGAGACGAGCATCACCGCGTCCCCGATCGTCTTGACCAGGCGCACGGGCGAGGTGACGGTCGAGGCCGCCATCGTCTCCAGGTGCTCGGCGATGGCGCCGAGCTCGTCGGGCGCGACCTCCTCGCCGACGCGGGTGAAGCCGACGAGGTCGGCGAAGCAGACCGCGACCTCGCGCGCGCCCGAGAGCCCGCCGGACTGCTGCTCGGCGACGTACAGCAGCTCGGTGCGGACCGCGTGGCGCAGGTGCAGCCGCAGCAGCTGCCCGAGCATCGGGGCGGTCAGCGGCTCCAGCGCCTCGGCCGTGTTCGCGTAGCGGGTGGCGAGCTCGTGCTCGTCGGCCTGCGGATCGAAGACCAGTGCCAGCGTCAGGCGGCGCATCGCCTCGGCCGCCTGCGAGAGGCCGCGGCCGAGGATGCGCACGACCTCGAGCATGTCGGCGCGCGGGATGCCGGCGTCGGCGAAGACCTTCGTCGTGCGCGCCGAGTCGAGGTCCACCTCGGTCATCGTGGGCGCGTCGTCGTCCTCGACCGGGAGCCCGGCCGTGCGGCGCAGGTCGGCCAGGAACTCGGGGTCCAGCCCGCTGAGCTGCGCGACCTCGTTGAGCGAGTAGCGCTCGGTGCCGCCGATGCGGCGCTCGGCCGGCAGCAGGAACAGCGTGTCGTCGGCGACCGCGGTGCGCAGCTCGTCGACCGTGACGCCGTCCGCGTGGAGATCGTGCAGCAGCCGCTCACGCGCCGCTCGCGCGTCGCCGTCCAAGCCGTCGAGGAGACCTTCGGCACCGTAGTCCGTCATGCCCGGGGAAAACCTATCCGAGCCGACGACGTGCCACCATGACCAACTCGTGACCCCGCCTCGACCCGACCGCCCCCGTACGAGGATGACCGCCGTCGATCGCCGTGCGGCGATCCTGCAGGCGGCGATGGAGGCGTTCGCCCAGAGCGGCTACCACGGGACGTCGATCGACGACATCGCCCAGGCTGCCGGCATCTCCAAGGCGCTCATCTACGAGCACTTCGCGTCCAAGCAGGACCTGCACGCGACGCTGATCGCCATGCAGGCCGACGAGCTGTTCGGCCGCCTGGCCGCGGCCGCCGATCCGCAGCTGACCCCCGAGGCCCGGCTCCGGGGCGGCGTCGACGCGTTCCTCGGGTTCGTGCAGGAGCGCCGCGAGACGTGGCGCGCGCTGTTCCGCGACGCCGCGGACCCGCAGCTGGGAGAGGTCGTCGAGCAGATGCAGCGGCAGGCCACCCAGGCGATCGCGCAGCTCATGATCGGCTCCCACACGCCGCGGGCCGACCTGCACGACGACGTGGAGACGACGGCCGCAATGCTGTCCGGGGCGATCCAGGCGCTGGCCAACTGGTGGTACGACCATCAGGACGTCCCGCGCGCGGTCCTGGTCGATCGCGCCATGAGCTTCGCCTGGCTCGGCCTGCAGCGGCTGTCCACGGCGCTGGAGAGCCCGCGGGAGCCCGGCTCCGGCGCACATGGGGCGGCGTCGCACCCTGGGCCGCAGGCGCGGCCCCGATCACCGCTGCAGCGGCCGGCGCTGCGCGAAGCGGGGTAGGCCGTCCTGCGGGATCGGCTCCCACGCCGGCGCGGAGTCCAGCCACTGGCGCCAGCGCGGCGCGATCCCCGGATCGCCGTCGAGCGCGCCGAAGCGCACCGCGATGTTCCCCTCGCCGCTGGGCTCGCCCGCCCACAGCGCGCCGCCGCAGGCGGTGCAGAACGACTTCGGGTTCCCGCCGCCGGCCGGGCGCCAGACGCCGACGAGCTCGGCGCCCTCGGTGATCTGCAGCGAGCCGGGCGCGGTCATCCCGTTGAGGGCGGCCGCCGTGCCCGTGCGCTGCTGACAGCGGCGGCAGTGGCAGTATCCGGCGTCGACGAGCGGCGCGGTGATGGCGAAGCGGACCGCTCCGCAGGCGCAGCCGCCGGTGAGGGGCGAAGCGGGAGTGGGGCCGGTGCTCATCTGCGCAACGGTACGAGATCGGGGAGGCGTCCGGTCCGCGGCGCAGAATCCGGTGGTGTGCGCGTCCTCGGCATCGATCCCGGAACGGCCAACACGGGCTACGGCGTCGTCGAGCGGCGCGGCGGCCGCCTGCTCGCCCGCGACGGCGGCGTGATCGTCACGCGCGCGGGCCAGACGCCCGAGCGGCGCCTGGCGATGATCCACGCCCGCATCTGCGAGCTGCTGGACGAGCACGACGTCGTCGGCGTCGCGCTCGAGGACCTCTACTTCGGCGCCAACGCCCGCTCGGCCTTCGCGGTCGGCCAGGCCCGCGGCGTCGTCATGCTCGCCGCCGGCCAGCGCGGCCTGCCGTGCTCGTCGTACACGCCGCAGCAGGTCAAGAGCGCGGTGTGCGGGTCGGGTCGTGCCGAGAAGGGCCAGGTCCAGCGGATGGTGCAGACGCTGCTCGCCCTGACCGAGCCGCCGACCCCCGACCACGCCGCCGACGCGCTCGCCGTCGCCATCTGCCATCACAACCGCGCCCCGCTGGAAAGGGCACTGGCCTCATGATCGGACTCGTCAAGGGCGAGGTCGCCGTCCGGCGCCCGGACCACGTCGTCATCCTCGCCGGCGGCGTCGGCTACCGCCTCGCCGTCTCGGCCGAGACGCTGCGCCACGTCCCCGCGGCGGGCAGCGAGACGCTGCTGCACGCGCACCTGATCGTGCGCGACGACGCCCTGAACCTCTACGGCTTCGCGACCGAGGAGGAGCGCGACCTGTTCCTGCTGCTGCTCGGCGTGCAGGCCGTCGGCCCGAAGGTCGCGCTCGCGGTCCTCTCCGGCGGCACGCCGCGCGACCTGCTGCGCGCGATCGCCGGCGGTGACGCGCCGCGCTTCCAGGCCGTCCCGGGCATCGGGAAGCGCACGGCCGAGCGGATCATCGTCGAGCTGCGCGAGAAGGTCGGCGCCCATGTGGCCGAGCTGCCGTCGCTGGCGGCCGGCGAGGCCGGGATCGACGATCCGGTCGCGATCGCCCGCGACGGCCTGACGGCGCTGGGCTACAACCCGATCGAGATCGACTCGCTCCTGGCCGCCGCCGACGGCACGACCGCCGAGCAGCTCATCGCCAGCGCGCTGCGCGGGACGCGCACATGAGCGCGGAACGCCTCGCCCAGAGGGCTCGCGTTCCGTTCACGCGGTCCGCGATAC